>JAESUW010000047.1 GCA_016760525.1 Labilibaculum sp. | reverse complement strand
TGGTTAGCATTGCAATTTCGCCTAACAGGGCAACAGAAATAGAATTGTGAGCAATATGAGCTGGTGTAATTGTTTCTTTTCCTGATTTAATACAGTCTATAAAGTTATTCCAGTGATCGGTACTTTTGTAAATAGGATTGGTAATTTCAGTTTCCAGTAGTTTCGCATCGCTAGCCCAAATACCACTGCGTGATACGTGAATCCATCCTTTTTCACCATACCAAACAGTACCCATACCAGTTCTTTTGTTCTCTATATCTGTACCTTTTCCTTTTCTGCCGGAATAAGCTCCTGAATTGGCAACGCGCAGACTCACTCCTGTGTCATACAGGCAGGTGAAATCATACTCAACAGGAACATCGTATATCCCTTGAATTGGATATACCCCTTTTCCTTGTATTTCAATTGGAGCTTTATTGTCATAGCCCAATCCCCAATGAGCAATATCCACATGATGACCTGCCCAGTCGGTTAATTGACCTCCAGAATAATCCATAATCCATCTCCAATTAAAATGCATAACTCCTCTGTAAGGAACTTTAGGTGCAGGCCCCAGCCACATGTCCCAGTTTACACCATCGGGCACTTCCTGAACAGGAGGAGTACCAATAGAAGGGCGACCATTTGGCAGTCCAACTTCTACTCGTTCTACTTTACCAATTGCACCATTTCGAACTAGTTCACATCCTCTATGGAATTGGTTTACTGACCTTTGCCAACTACCTGTTTGCCAAGTAATATTATTTTTATTTACAGCATTAACAATGGCTCTACTTTCTTTTATAGTACGTGCTAATGGCTTTTCACCATAAATGTGAATTCCTTGATTGGCTACGGATACCGCTATAATAGAATGCCAGTGATCGGGAAGAGCTAATATTGCAGCATCTAATTTTTCCTTAGCCAGCATTTCTCTATAATCTCCATAAGAACGTGCTTCCTGCTTGCCATAAGCATCCTTAATCATTTTTAAGGAACTATTAATCTGTCTTTGGTCAATATCACAGACTGAAACAACCTGAACTGATTTATTGGCCAAGAAATTTTTTAAATTTGCTTTTCCCATTCCACCGGAACCAATTAGTCCCATTTCAATACGGTTACTTGGAGCAATAAAACCATTTTTACCTAGAGCTGAAGCTGGAATTATTTGTGGTAAGACCATAAGGCCCACTGCAGCTGTTGCACCTTTTTTTAAAAAATTGCGTCGACTTTGAGAATTATTCTTCATTGGTTGGGTGTTATTTTATTGAGTTAGTATTTTGATAAATTAATCAATGGCATCTGTGTTAGAATTAATAGCTATCATTCTTTTTATTAGTTGTAGTTAAGATTTAATTGCGGTTCCCGGAATTGGAACTTCAAATTCCATATCAACATTTCCCATTGTATATTCCTTTGGGCCTAATTTAAGTTCTGATTTCATGATTTCTTCCCATTTGATTTTTTTGCCCGAATATGCCGATTCTCTACCCATAATAGCTGTTAATGTAGATAATGCTGTTCGTTCTGCTTCATTTACATATTCATTGGTTCTAATAGCTGTTACCAAGTGGATATGTTCCTGAATATATGGTGGTATTTTCACAACATTCGTTGATTTTCCTTCTTTATCTTTTGGATATTCATATTGCCATTTGATGCTTCCATCTAAATTGTAAATGGTGTTTTTACAATTGGTATATCCTTCGGTTCCAACAATTAACTCACCGGTTGCATTTGCACAATTGTCAATTTGACGACTCATACTGTGAGAAAATAAGCCATTCCCATAATCAAAGTCAATACTGAAAAAATCGTACTGATCACCTGTAACTCTTCTATGTCTTCCTCCATAACCAACAGCACTGATTGGATGTTTTCCAGTAAACCAGTTGATAATGTCAATATTATGGATGTGTGTATCCAAAATGTGATCCCCGCATAACCAACAGAAGTTATTCCAGTTTCGAAGCATGTATTCCATATCTGTCCATTCGTCTTCTCTTCTTCTGAACCAAACATGCTCTTGATTCCAGAATGCTTTAGCAGCTACGATATCTCCAATAGCGCCATTGGCAACTTGTTCATATGTGGCAATATAATCGCGCTGATGTCTGCGTTGAGTTCCTGTGACTACATTTAAACCTAAAACTTCCGCTTTTTTAGCACTGGCAATTACGGAACGAATACCTACCGGGTCAACCGCAACAGGTTTTTCCATAAATACATGTTTTTTCTGCTCAACAGCTTTTTTAAAATGATCAGGTCTGAAATGAGGAGGCGTTGCTAGTAGTACAACATCTATGTCTAATTCCATTAAGCGTTCGTAGGCATCAAATCCAACAAAGCACTTGTCGTCATCCAATTCAATTTTATATTTTTTTAATCTTGTTCTGCAAGCTTCAACTTTATCTTCAAATACATCTGCTAAAGCAACCACTTCCAATCCATAACCAGAACTTAAGAAATTTAGCAAAGCTCCCGTTCCTCGGTGACCACAGCCTACCAAACCAGCTTTTAATTTTTTACCTTTTGGTGCTTTATCAAGCAATGGTGGTAAGCCCAATTCTTTTTGGGATTTTTTACTACACGAAGATAAAATAGCGGACATGCCAATAGCACCAAATACGGTTGCTGCGGCTGTTTTTTGAATAAAATTTCTTCTTGAGACTTCTTTCTTACTCATAGCATTATTGTTTTTTTTCAGTAGAAATTGGAATTTATTATTCGCCTCTGCATATTGACAAGTATTCCAATACGATCACTTTATTCTTTGACTAATTATTTTTCAGATATTTCAGAATCAACTTCACATACAACTCTGAAACCAACATGAACACAATCTGAGTACCACCAGATACTTTTGGGCATTTGAGGATCAGTCTTCAGCCATTTTTTGGTTTGTGTGTAATCTCTGGCCGCACTTCTTACAGCACTTGCATCTGAGTTAAACGCTCCACCTCTTACAACATGTTCTTTTCCTTTGGCAGGACCTTTTGGATCAATTATAGTTTTTGTTTTGTATTGCGCATAAGCCTTTGGGCTATACCAATCAGAACAAAATTCAGAAACATTACCTAACATATTTACAAGTCCAAATGGATTCTCTTTCACCATATTTGGCGTTTGAGTTTTTCCTTCACTATTTGCATCATAAATTACATATCTGGCAATTACAGAAGTATCCTGTCCAAATATTTTATTCCAGGTACTTTTTTTAGAATAGTTAGAAGGTTCGCCTTCGAAGAAATAAGGAGACGTTTTTCCACCACGTGCAGCATATTCCCACTCCGCTTCCGTAGGCAAGCGATATTTTTTGCCTGTTACTTGCGATAACCATTTACAATAAACTTCAGCAGCATGATATGACATGGTAATAGCAGGACGAATTCCTTTACCCCAACCTTGATCTGGTGCTCCCCATGGCGGAGTTGCTCCCGATATTACATCAACTTCACTTTCTTTTTTATTATTTTCATCTGTTGTTTCTTTTCGTCCTTCCGAGGCTGTTTCGTTAAAGAAAGCTAAATACTCATTCCATGACACTTCGATTTTAGCCATGAAAAATCTGCTTATTTTTACATTTTGAACAGGGCCTTCGCTTTTTTTACGGTAATCCTCATCTTTAGGACTACCAATTTTGAATTCCCCGGCAGGTACCGCTACCATGTCAAATGATACGCTGGTTCCAGGTATTTTTTCAGTAAAATTCTTGAACGAGGTTATTTCATGTGCATCTGTGTAAATTTCTTTGTTTGTATCCTCAAGTCCAAAATCTAAGTTGGAAGCATGTAATGCATTTGGATTATAATGTCCTACGTGCAAATGGCAGTTTAAACAGGTTAATTCATTTTTGTTTGCTTCATAGTACAAATGTGAATCTTCTCCTTTAACGCTTAGGCTTGTAGGGAAAAGGTTAGAGTGACATTTTAAACATGATTCCTGATAAGTAAATTCATTTGCCTTTGTCGCATTTCTTTTTGATGCCCACATAAAATCAGTAGAATCTTTAAATAACATACCATAAAGATCTTTACTGCCGTGTTTCGCTTTAGCAAGTAAATGACCAGAACCCTTTGGTGGTAAATGGCAATCAACACAGTGAACGATTATACCTCCTTTATTGTTAACATGTGGAGAAAATCGCCATGACTCTTCAGCATGATCGTGCAGGTGACATGAAAAGCAATATTTGTCGGTAGAAGTATATTCCACTGCCTTATTTGCAGCGAATTGTAATAAGTAGGCTATTGTAACGCCTAATAGAAGTACAAAGTGAAATTTATATTTCCCAATTTTGTTTTTAATCTTGTTTGCCATTCTTCATCTCAACTTTTAGTCTTGTAGTATTGTTTTTACAATGATAAATCTTAGTGCTTAGTTTAAGCTTAAATTAATATTTCATATGAGTTAATTTCATATTAATTTCATATTAATATGATGAGGTAATGGCTTGTTATACTGATATTTGTGTTTGTTTGCTGGTTTTTCAAACAAATTTAAGTTTACTTATTAATTTGAATAGTTCAAGGTATTTGTAGTGTTTTGGTTCCTGTTTATTCTTAATGATAAATTAAATTAGGATAATGTAGATGCTAAATAAAGGGGATAAAACGCTTTTCCCATAATCTTTACAGCTAATTGAATTGTGATTATTTTCTATGGGTGAAATATGAAACAGTGTTCGTCTCGTAGGTTGGGAGTGGAGGGAATGATAGAAAGTTGAGCTTCTTTTTTTATGAGAATGAAAGCTATGAGTTGACTCTTATCCCTACCAACTAATTTTATTGGAGTAGTTCTCTGATTTTGATGAAGGGCTTACTTTAGATCAAATTTTAAATCGCAAATAATACAAGTTTAGATGCTGATTTATATTCTTGTATAATGCTGTTAATTTTCTAACACTTAATTATGAAAGAAACCAGATACGTGAATTAGCAAGATTTAAAAATCCATTTGCACAGATTTCTGCTTATTACCTAGTTATCTTTAGTAATTGTTATGAAGGATGTTAAATCCTAAAATTTAAGACTTTATTTTTTTTTGAGAGAAATTTATGCTGGAGGGGCATAAATTTATTTGATGACTAATGATGGATTATTGAGTAGTTTATTGGTGCATTATTAATATCTAAACCTTAATTTTAAGCTTGTTGTGGTCTTCGAAATTATGTGAGTTTTATTGTGCGTTTTTGAAAATGATATTGAGGTATTGTATTTAAACAATAATTCAATATTACGAACTGTTTGCTAAGTTTTTGGTACGTATAAAAAAGTTAATGTATTAAATTTTCAAATGATTGTGTATATTCTCGTTTGTGTAGTTCGAAATATCTTGCTTTGAATGATTTATAGAAGAATTTCGCTTGATTTGTTTGACTCAAAACCAATAATACTTTTATCTTGTATCTTAATGCATCTTCGTTAAGATCATCGGCTATAAGTATGCGATCTGAAATTTGATTTACCAATTCAGGATATTGATTTAAATCAAATTCATCGAGTAAACGAGTTAAAATGTCAATAACATTATTAGTTACTTTTCCTTTATTATCATCAAGCCATGGGTAAGTTGAGTCGTTCAGGTAAACCCCTCTTTTTATAGTGTCTAAAAAGGAGTATAGTTGGTCTCGTTTGCTAAATAAATCAGAATTTAAATAGTTAAGACAATCGTAATAATCACAATAAACATTATCAGTAATGGTGATTTTCCATCTTTCCTGATGATTGCAGATTTTAACCCCTTCCATTAAGTCAAGCAAATGCCTAAGTTTACTGATTGATACACCTCGGTTATTTACTGCTTTTTTTCTTATAAATGAGGGCCACATTACGTGTCGGAATTCATCGGATGTTATTCCATTTGATTTTTCTTTACTATGGATAATTAGTAATAAAAATATTTGTTTTAATGTAGGGGTAAATTTTCCTGTAATATCCTGACCTGTTTTATCAATTACCTGAAATTCACCAAATAATTTTATTGTATTGGAATTGGGAATTACATTGGTTGTTTCAACTTGTTTAAAATTTGCCTTGTACTTTCTTTTTTGCTTAGGCCTTTTTTTGTAAATTCCAATTGCCAACAGGACAATAATGAGGCAAATTCCAATAGCCCAAAATAATTTATTTCTTCGGAAATAGTTTAATAATTGATTTTCATTTAAGTAAAATACATCTTGATATAAATTCCAAATCTCTTCTTCTCCCAGGGCACGGTTCCAAATTACAATATCATCTATTCTACCTTCAAAATAATTATCTTCATTAATTGATTTGCCAATGTGTAGGTTACTGTTACTAATAAATGCAGGATGATTAAGTGAAGATCCATCTGGTGAGCCATTTACGAATATAGCTTGTTCTTGGTTAAACTTGCTGTATCTCCATACAATATGATACCACCTGTTGGCATCTAATTCTGTATTTCCACATAAGTCATTAGAGTAAAAACCAAAGTAAGGTTTACTTTTTCTGGTTTGTAGATGTAGTCCGCCTCTATAATAATTTTCTTCAGTACCAAGCACGGTAAAATCACGTTTATGATCATCATTTTTCCGGCTGATTTTTATCCATGCACTAACTGTGAAATCGTTATCTGAAATGCCTAACTTGTTGGCATTAGGTAGTTCTATAAATGAATTTCCGTCAAATTCTCCTACTTCATTACGTTTTGAATCAAATACTATTTTCACATTTGAATTTTTCACTCTTATTTTACCAGGACTTTCATCTTGAACTTTATTGGTGAAGGGGAGGTAGGCAACCATTTTTTCCTGTATATCAACGGGAACAGCAATAAAGTTTTGAATTAAATTTTCAGAAATATTTTTGATTTGAATTTTATCTGGTACAAACCTAAATCCAGGCAGTCTTGGACTTAATAGTATGTCTTCGCTAAAGGTTGCCGGGAAGCAGAATTTGCCATATGTAATCGAGTGACTATCTCCTTCCCAATACACTTTATTCAAAGGTTTTCGATTGTATGACACCGTTCCATTTATGGTAAGCTGTGAACTAAGATGATGTTTTACACTAAAAGCATACTCTTCGAGATGGCTGAAAACTAGAAAATTGGGCTTTTTCCCTGTGTTTTTCCATAAATTTCTGTTGTGTTCGATGAAATACGGATTCAGGTTAAAATCTGTATTTTGAAAAGGAATGTGCAGACCTTCAGTGTTTTTTGGAAATTGAAAACTGGTAAAAAACAGCAGTTCATTTTTAAGTTCACCCTTACAAAATATACCGTTAACTTTGGGATTAATATCCAGAGTATTAAAAGGATTTGCGGCATGTTTCCATAAATATTTAATAAGGGGTGTTTCTATGGAATTTTCTTTAAATCCAAAGCAGATTATTTGTTTCTTTTTAGAAATAAGACTTTCAATTGTAGGCCATTCGTTCGTAGGGTTACCTTGCCATATTTTTTGGTAGCAACTCTGCTTGCTAAAGAAATCAACCAACTTTTCAGTAGTAAAATCATATTTGAAAAATAGACTAATTACCGCGGTTTTTTCTTTATTACAATAGTTATTGATTGTTTCTAAAATGAGAGTGAAATCTACTTCTTGATTGTTTGGAGTAATGATATTTATACCACTGGAATCCTGTTTTAAATGAAGATGGAATATAAACCCCTTAACCTGTTTATCCAGTAATTCGGGAATTGTTTTTATTTCAGTGGTGAGTGAATTGCTGTATGTGTAATTGCTAACTATGCTTATGAGTTCATTAT
Organism: Labilibaculum sp.; assembly: GCA_016760525.1. Classification (GTDB taxonomy): domain Bacteria; phylum Bacteroidota; class Bacteroidia; order Bacteroidales; family Marinifilaceae; genus Labilibaculum. The sequence goes on along the minus strand of JAESUW010000047.1, from coordinate 25,642 downwards.
ATCTAGGTGGTTGTTTTTCTTTTTGTCCATAAACATAATCGTTCATTAGGCTACTTAGAAAAAGAATTGGAAGTAATAGAATATATTTAAATGAAAACATATAGTAATGAAGTTCAATGATTTTCAATAAAAATATACATTCCTGTTTAGTATACCAACATTGAGCGTAACTCAAAGGTGAATTAACTTATAAAAGTATACTATTTAAATTAATTATAAAATACTGTGGGTGAATGTATTGTTAACCTGAATTCGGTATTGAAATATTACTATTGATCTGATTTAATAGCTGGTTTCTTTCAAAAAAGGCATATGTAATTAGTGCTGTAATTAAGTTTGTAATGAAATTATTGAATGATCTGTGTCTGGAATGCTTCACATCACATGTATTTTTGAGTTGATCATTATTAGTTTCTATAATTGATCTTTTTCTCAAAATAATTTAATCCTTCATTTCCATAAGAACATTTTTTACATTGTTCCTGATGTATGTAATTAAATGTAAACCGTCGACAAAGAGAATCTCGGTTAAGTCTTTAGAAACGCAGCTTTTGTAAGCATACCGTTTTCCTCTAATTTTCTCAACAAAGCTTTTGTCTTTGAGAGGTTTCCTGTCATCAGTATTCCCAAGAGTAATCATGAAATTCAATATTTCCCCTTTATCATTGATTCTAAAATGAAGTTTGAATCTGTAAAAATACCCATAGTTGATTTATCTCTTTCCGCAATGCCATCAAATACACGATGTCCAGGGATTCTTTTATTTTTACACACCCGAATTGGTGTTGAATCAATAAAAGAAATTCCGGAGCAGTCACCAAGACAACAGGTTTTAAGAAACAAAGTAAAAGGTAGAATAACACTTGCTTGCAGCTCAACAAATCGATTATAAGAGACCGTCTTGGGAAATTCAGATTTCATGTGAAGCTTAACAAAGGAATTATAAAAGTGCTTTAGGTTTTTGTAAGATCCACCAACAAAAAAATCCACTGCCGTATGTGCAGTGGATCTAATATTATTCAAATTGAAAATTGTTACGACCTATTCTTCTTTCCAAATAAGAGCACGTTTCAAATAGTAGTCATATAAAACAGTATAAGTTCCGGCCTGATCTTTAAACTTCAGATCTTTACTACCATCGCCTTCTTTAATTTTCGCCCAGGAAATTGGTGCCGTTACTTCCTGTTCCTCAACATCAAATCCGGCATCGTAGGCCCAGCCATCGGTCTGGCCAATAAATTTTAAATCAACTTCATCGGCGAATTTCAATCCCGAGATCATGAAAATGTGTTCACCATATCCATTTGGATTTGCAGTCATCGGAATAGCTTCTTCAGGATTCCAATCCAGATTTGGATAATCCGTAAAACCTTTTCCTATAATGTACATTTCAGTTCTGGGAGTTACCACCTCAGTTAGATCTTCAACAGAGTATTGCATGCTGTAGGGGTTAAAACGCACCTTTTTGTAAGCAGGGTTTCCACCATTTGCACCTAATAGTATGGTTGCACTACTTTCATCGTTTAGCATGCCTTGCGAAACATCAGCCTGATCAACCAAGCCCCAATTGTCAGGAGCCCAATCCAATTGTCCTATAAATTTAAATTCTTCCTCACCATCCCAACAAGCTAAGTTTACTTCAAACCATTCACTGTCATCCATGTCATTTTCCATTGGGTAAGCCAGATCCGGACGCCAGTCCCACCACTGGAAGTTTCCGGCAACATAAATATTTTCATAAACAACGTCTTCCCCTGATAAATTAACCACCATATCAAAAGAAGTTGTTCTATTGGCAATATTACTGACAGAAATACTGCCCTTGTGTAATTTTTTTTCTGTTTCCAAAGGAATCGTATAACTGTAGTTTAATACGTATTCTTTTGGAGCGATTGGCAAATCAATCGTGTAATCCAGACCAATACCAGAATTTACCAATTGAACAGATGACATACCCTGCTCATCAGTTATGATACCACTAAATGTTATTTCGTCACCAGGCATTCCTGCAAAGTCGAGAGTAATATCCTCACTGGCAGGTGGAGTTGCTACATCTAATTTAATTGTAAATAGTTCAGAGTTACCGGAAAGGTTTTCGGCCATGATGATAACGTCGTATATTTTTAAGCTGGCATCTGCCGGAACAGTAAAATTATAATCCAAAAAATATTTATTAACATGATTGGCAAATACAATTTGTTTATCAAGTAATAATTCAGAATTGGAAATACTGATTTTTGAAAATCCATTCTCTACCGAAAATGTACCTGTTAGACTAATTTGATCACCAGGTTTGGCCAATATCTCTGTAGTTATATTTTCTCCGGTCGGAGGTGGTCCATCAGAAGTGTCACTATCATCGCAGCTTGTAAATAGTAAAACACTAAATAAAAAAAGAAGTGGAAATTTAATGAAAGCTTTCATAAATTTAGATTTTGTTAGTAAATAAATCATACCTCTTAACAGCCTGATTCTATCTTAAAAGTTAGTTAAGGGCATTGACTCAAATTTAAGGTAGCTTTCTCAGTGTAAGCGGTTGTTTACTGTCCAATCTAGAGGGTTAATTTGTTCCCGTATCAAAACCAACCTGCTGATGTCTTCCGTAAAAGGAGGCTTTCAGAAGGAATTCTTTGAAATGAGCTATGATATTCTATGATGAAGTAAATACTGTTTTACGGTTTATTTTGATTGGATTTTTTTTTCTGTTCTCAAGAATATAAATCAAGCAAGCATAAAAGGAACAAAATACCCTGTTTCAGAACAAAATCCCCCTTACTTAGGTTTACACAAGAACCATATTTTCCAATCAATGAATTATGATACAAGGCAAATCTCTTTTTTTTCGGGGGGTTCCCTTCGGTCGGGCTATCCACTCATACTCCTCAACACACTTTCCGCTTCGCTTCACGAATGTTTCCGGGGTAAGCGCTACTATCCCTAACCCAATTTCCTGCACGTCAGCCAATAAAGCTAAAAGGATTGAACGAAAATAAGCTTTAAGCTAAATGTCAATAGCTTGTTCCAAGTGTAAGATTTAAATTACCAGCATACTGGTTTGTGTTTACTAGGCCGAATTCAGGTTAATCTATTATGAGGGTTTCAATAAAATATATACAACACTCCCCTTAAGAGGCTGTCCAAAAAGTATCGTTCTATTGTCATTCTGAGCTTGTCGAAGAATCTTTCGCTTTGAAAAACAGATGTTTCGACTTCGCTCAATATGACAATCTGATACAAAATATTACTTTTTGGACACCCTCATTGCAAACATAAACATTTGTTTCAAAATTCAACTCTTAACTAAAAAAAGAAAGTAAAATCATGGGGAAGTCATCCTTCAAGGGCAATGTTTTTAAATCACCCCTAAATGCCAACAGCCTGTCCCAACAAGAGCATAAGATTCAAATTACCAGCATATCACCATGTATTTATTAGATCAATAGTTCATTAAGGTTTTATAAACGCTCAATTTCCACTATGATTAATATGAAGGATGTCTTGATAAAACTCTTAAAATATCCCGGTCATTCGGGCTTGTAAATCAATCTAATATCTATTGTTAGATAAAACTCATCCTATTTAAATTCAGAAGGATTCCTGCCATATTGTTTTTTAAAACTCTCCCGAAAATATTTTAAATCATTAAAACCAGAATTGTATGCCGCTTCAGAAACATTCATGCCTTCCGAAATAAGAGAAGCACTCTTTTTAATCTTTACCGAACGGACAAAAGCATTAATAGATAAGCCTGTTAAGCTTTTGATTTTTCTATAAAGAGTAGTTCTGCTAAATCCTAATTCTGATGCTAAGTCGAAAACAGAAACGTCACTGTTTATGCAGTTTTCCAGAATGTAATCTTCCATTTTTTGTAGGAACAGCATTTCCTTGTCGTGTTCTGCAGGATAATTTTCAGGTTTACTTTGTGACAGGCCGGCAAAGTAATTGTTAAGTTTTATTCTGTTTTCAATAATTGTTTTTACCCTGGCCTTTAAAATAGACATTTTAAAAGGTTTCGAAATGTAGTCGTCAGCACCAATATCCAATCCTTTTATCTCATCCTCTTCCGTTCCTTTAGCAGTTAGGAGAATAATTGGGATATGACTGGTTAGCGGGTCATTTTTTAATTGTGCACAAACCTCTGTACCACTTATACCAGGCATCATAATGTCTGAAATAATAAGATCAGGACTGCACTTGCGGGCAAGGCTCATGCCCTGACTGCCATCAAGAGCTTTTATAATTTTAAAGTCGCACTTTAACTTGTCATCCAATAAGTCCAGAATTTCTTCATTGTCGTCAATTAAAAGGATAATTTTTGGAGCATTTTTATCAATAGCAAGTGAAAATTCCTGTTCATTTTCTACAAAATCTTTACTTTGCTTACTGTTATTTTCTTCTTCCTGAAGTAATTGCTTAGATGAGAAGTGATTGTTTCCTTTCTTAAATCTCAGAGTAAAACAAGAGCCTTTTCCCAGTTCACTATCAACATGTATTTCTCCATGATGTAATTTAACTAATGATTTGGTTAGAGCCAACCCTATTCCTGTGCTCGACGATTCATTATCTTGTTTAAAGTACCTGTTGAATATTTTTGGTTGTATCTGCTTAGGTATTCCATCACCATTATCTTCAACTTTAATTATTATTTGCAAATCAGACTCTTCTATACTTAAGGTGATGTGGCCTCCCGAGCTGCTGTGTTTAAAAGCATTAGATAGTAAGTTGTTTAGTATCATAGAGAATTTGCCTGAGTCAATCCATAAAAACACATCGTTAATTGTCGATGACACTTTTAATATCACACCTTTATTTCTGGCCATCTCCCTAAACCCTTGCAGAAAATCAGGAATAAACACGTTTAAATTAATTTTCTTTGCCACAATATTGGAAACCCCCTTTTCAGCTTTTCGGAACTCCAGTAGTTGATTTATCAAATCCATTAAACGATTTGAGTTTCTTACGGCAGTTTCAATTGATTTTTTGGTTTTTAGGTTTCCACTTTTCAGTAGGCTTAAATCTTCCAGAGCAACACTTATCAGAGTTAAAGGAGTTCGTAATTCATGCGAAATATTAGTGAAAAATTCCAACCTTTCATTGTGCAGTTTCTTTTCCTTATTTCTTAACTTTTGCTCGTAAACTAAACGGTTTTTTATCTTATACTGTTTTAGCCTAAACCGAAAACCGATAATTACAATAAGTACGATAGATACAATGTAAAACAAGTATGCCCATTTGGTTTTCCAGTATGGCGGCAATACATGAATAGTTAATGTTGCCTCATTAGAATCGGCTAGCCCTTGGTTCCGATAAGTCCTTACCTTGAATACATAATCGCCGGCAGGCAAATTCCGATAAGTAGCACTGTTTTGTTTTTCCGATTGATTCCAGCTTTGGTCATACCCATCGAGAATATATTCATAGTAAGTATCTGATGATATTGGGTAATGAACCGATTGAAATTCTATTGTAAACACAGAATGTTTGTAGTTTAAATTAATCTCAGGCCTGAATTCAATGCTTTTGTCAATAACATTTGAAGAGCCTGCAACAATATCTTCATTCAGAATTTTTATTCCGATAAATTGAATATTAGAGGGTTTTGCCGAAATAATCAAATTTTTGGGACGGAAATAGTTTACGCCGTTTATCCCTCCAAAGCAAAACAAACCATCGGAAGTAACTATTCCCGAACCATTATGAAACTCTCCTGTTTGTACCCCAACAGACCAATAGTAATTGGTGAAAATATTATTAGGAATGTTGAATTTTGATATGCCATTGTTTGTGCTTAACCACAGGTTTTTATCATTATCGGCTAATATGGAGTGTACCGTATTATTCGATAAACCATCTTTTTCGTCGAAAATATCAAAAGTTTCTGTTTTAGTATTGAAACGACAAAGCCCTCCATATTTGGTGCCCAGCCATAAATAATCATCATCGGTTTTGTACAGGGAAAAAATAGTAGCCGACGATAAGGAGTTGGAGTYYGTRGTATCKGGATAATAGATTTCTAMYTTTTTTGTATCGGGAATAAATTTTAGTAAGCCTTCGGAAAAGGTTCCCAGCCAYAATGTRTCYSCATCATCRCARATAGACCGGATATCGTAATCTGAAAGAAGCTTTTCGGTTTCAAAYAAGTCYTTTTCYCTGTTGTATTTTGCAATTCCTCCCCCGTTCATACCAACCCAAAGGTTTTTGYGCTTGTCTTCGTAAATACAACGGATATCATTATTCGGGAGTTGTAAGGGAGCTTTGTAGTGGTRAAATYGGTCAGAAACYGRGTTGTATCTGTTTAATCCTCCCTCGTAAGTCCCCAACCATACTTGTCCCTGAAAATCAGTTTTGGCACAAATAATAGCATTATCGCTAATGGAATGAGGATCTTCGGGATTGAACCTGAAATTTCTCACAACACCTTTTTCCGGCGACCATAAGTTTACACCATCTCCATCAGTACCCAACCAAATTTCACCTTTGTGATCCTCGGTCATGCCCCATACTTTATCGTAAGATAAAGTGTTATTTTCTCCTGGTTCATGTTTTAAATGGTTGATTCGTTGTGTCTTATTTTCAACAAAATTGACACCTCCACCATGAGTTCCAACCCACAATTTTTCATCTCTGTCCTGAAAAACAGATAAAACAGTTCGGTACGATAAGCTTCCGGGTTGGAATTTTTGCCGATAATGCGCAAAGGAAGCCTTTTCTCCTTTTTGAAGAATTTCATCACGATGGACAACAACCAAACCATTCTTGCGTGTACCAATCCATAAACAGTCACTCTTATCTAGGAATAGTGAAACTACGTCATTATCAGTAATAAAAGGAAATTTCTGTTTCAGATAATCAAAATTGTGTAATTTATTTTCAGTTAAATCATAATAAGACAAACCAGATAATGTCCCTATCCACACCCCCTTATCACCATCTTTACAAATAGCATTAACAAAAACAGATGATAAAGATTGTCCTGTTTTTTTACTTATCGATTGAGTTTGATTTTTAGGTATGTTGTAAATGTCAATCCCCTTATCCCTGTATCCAATGAAAAGGAGAGAATCAGAAATTAACTCTAAACAATTTACTTTATTCGACGAAAGTTTTGTTCTCTTATTTTGTATTGTATTTAGGTAATGATATGTTTTTTCGTTGTTTTTTTTAAAACTGATTCCTGAGTAGTAAGAAGCAATAAACAAAGTTCCATCACCCGTTTCCTTTATGTCCGATGGAGAGTTATCTACAATAGTCCCTTCAGATCCATCGGCAACAATTCGATTAATTTTATTTTGGTGAAGATCAAAATAATTCATCCCACTGGCTGTCATCACCCAAAGATTTCCCCTATTGTCTAAATGAAGGTTTTGTACAAAGTTGCCGGATAAACTTTGAGGGTTATCTGGTTCGTGTTTATATATTTTGAAATGGGTGCCATCAAATCTGCACAAACCGTCATTTGTGCCTAACCATATGAAACCTAATCGATCTTGCTCAATTGTCATTACAGTGCTCCCGGGTAAACCATCTTTCATACGAATTGCTCTGAAAAATAAATTCTCTTTCGTTACTGAAGCATTGGCTATCGCGGATAATATAATAATAAGAAGTAGAGTACTCTTAAACTTTAATCTCATTTTTTTATTTCAAAAATAACTAAAATAGAGGAGGAGGGAGGATTTTTAGCACAATACCTATGAGGGGTGAATTGTATTATTAAGGTGGGGGTTTTGTTCATTCAGGCTAATTGCGTGGCACATGAACAATTGTCCTTTGCTATTGGACAAAATACCTCTTTTGAAAAAGGAATTGAATGGATAGGTTTGTTTGGTCGGTTATCAACAATTTAAACTAATCTATTTTACTATGAAAAAATGTTTTGAACGTATCAAGTATGCGTTAACCATATTTTTGTTTTTTGTTACCCCGCTTTTTTTGGGAGCCTATGCACAGCAAACGATGGAAATAAAAGGTAACGTGAACTCTGAAATTGGAGAATTACCTGGTGTATCAATTGTAATTAAGGGTACAATTAATGGAACAATAACAGATGTAGAAGGTAATTATACCATTAGTGCTTTACCTTCAGACATATTGGTTTTTACATTTGTAGGTTTTTTAACAATAGAAGAGCCAGTTAACAGTCGGTCGGTAATAGATGTTAGTATGGAAGAAAATGTGCAGCAACTCGAGGAAGTAATAGCCATTGGTTACGGAACAGTAAGAAAAAAGGATTTAACAGGAGCAATTTCTACCGTTAAAGGTGACGATTTAGCCAAAATAAATACAGCCAATTTCACTCAAGCTTTGCAAGGGCAATTGGCAGGAGTTCAGGTGTCTTCAAATGGAGGGTCGCCGGGAAATGAGGCTACGATTCTGGTAAGAGGAATCTCTACAATTAATGGGAATCATCCTTTGTATGTTGTTGATGATGTTCCTCTGGATGATATCAGTTGGTTAAATCCAAAAGATATTGAGAGCGTACAGGTGTTAAAAGATGCTTCTTCCTGTGCTATTTTCGGATCAAGAGCATCCAATGGAGTAATTATTATTGAAACAAAAAAAGCAAAGGAAGGACAGACCAATATCATTTTTGATGTAAGCTACAGCGTGCAATCGGTTGCAAAAAAGCCAGACTTGGCAGATGCAACAGAATATGCACTAATAGCCAATAAGGCCGCTGAGAATTCGGGACAAAGCTTACCTTTTGCTGACCCATCATCATTAGGAAAAGGAACAGATTGGTGGGATGAAGCTACACAATTGGCTCCAATTCATAATTATTCCCTTACTATCAATAAAGGGACTAAAGATTTAAAAGTTTCAACAGGACTCTCTTATTTTAATCAGGATGGAATTGTTAAAGGTGGTGGTTACGAGCGTATCACCTTAAGGTTGAATACTGAATACAAATTGACTGACAAGATTACAATAGGTGAAAATTTAAGTTTAAGTAAGGATAAGACAACCAACGGTCCTGGTCTTGTGTGGGATGTACAAAGGATTGAACCGGTAATTCCGGTTTTTCTTCCGGAATATGAACAGGAGGGGAAGAATGAATTTAGTATTTATCATCCAACAGATAGAACAGATGTAGCAAATCCAATGGGAGCATTGGCAAGATCATTTGATGAAACGGATTATCTAAGAATTATTGGAAGCTTTTTTGCGAAATTAGATATAGGATCTGGTTTTACGGCAGAGTCGAAATTTGCTTTTTATTTAAGTTCCTGGGAAAACAACTGGTTTAGACCAAACTACTATATTGAACCAACCGATAAGGCTGATGTGAATTCAGTAGGAAGAACTCATAACAACAGAACAAATTATACCTGGAATAATTTGATTCACTATACGAAAAAATGGAATGACCATAAGTTAAATGGAATCGCTGGTTTTACAATGGAAAGTTTTGAACACCGTACTTTAGCCGGAAATGGAAATGAATTGCCAAGTAATCATCCGGATCTTAGATACTTGGATGCGGTTACAGCAGCACATTGGATAGAGGGAACAGACGAGAAAAGTACACAACAATCTTTCTTGGGCAGGATCAATTACGCTTATAAAGGTCGTTATTTGCTAACAGCATCTTTTAGAGCCGATGCTTCTTCTCGTTTTTCTAAAGAAAACAGATGGGGATATTTTCCAGCAATTTCAGGAGCCTGGAACATCGCAGAAGAATCCTTTGTAAGTGATGTGAACTGGTTGTCTCAATTAAAACTAAGAGGAGGTTGGGGACAAGTAGGAAATCAGGACATTGATAATGATGCACTATTAACAACTTTGGGAAGAACCATTTATGTATTTGGTGTTGACAGGGAAGTTGATTTAGGAATGGCACCAACCTCTGTTGGAAACCCGAACCTGAAGTGGGAAACGGTCGAAGACATAAATATTGGAGCTGATTTAGGATTTTTCAATCAGGAACTGACCGTTTCATTTGATTATTTTGAACGGAAGTCGAAAGATATGTTAATGGGGATGTCAATTCCTTCTTATCTGGGCTCTGCATGGAGTACTCCATGGACAAATATTGGAACCTTATCCACAAAAGGATTTGAATTCGTTGTAAATTATAGAAAGAAATTCAATTCAGGATTAAAATTAAACGCCTCTGTAAATGTTTCACGTGCTACCAGTAAAATGACAAAGCTTGCATTTGGAGAAGATATCCAAAGTGGCAACCATCAGCGTCTTGACATGCTGACAAGAACTAAAGAAGGTGGTGCTACCGGAACATTTTATGGTTGGGTAACCGACGGGATTTTTCAGAATCAGTCGGAAGTAATCAATTACACCGATGAATTCGGAAATATTATTCAGCCACTTGCACAGGCTGGCGATATGCGTTTTAAAGACCTGAACGGAGATGGAGCAATAACAGATGAAGATCGTGCTGTAATCGGAAACCCGGAACCTGATTTTAGTTTTGGAATAAACATTAATCTGGCGTATAAGGCATTTGATTTAAGTATGCTTTTTAATGGAACTTACGGAAATGATGTATTGAATGCCATTAAACCATACACTCATGCAGGTAACGGAGTGTACAATTCCGCTAAAGGTTTATTGAATAAAGCGTGGAATGGTGAAGGTTCCAGCAATTCACAACCACGTTTAGCAGTTGTCGATAATAATCAAAATTTCAGATACTCAGATTATTACATTGAAGATGGTTCCTTCCTTCGCTTAAAATCAGCTCAAATTGGATTTAATGTGCCTGAGAATGTTTGCCGGAAAATAAAACTGTCAAAAGCAAGGTTATTTGTTGGAGCTGAAAATGTATTCACCCTTACAAATTTTAGTGGAATGGATCCTGATTTGGGAGGAAGTGCTCTGGAAAGAGGTATTGACTGGGGACAATATCCTTTACCAAGAGTATTTATGCTTGGTGCCAATATTACATTTTAATTAAACTTAAATTTTACAAAAATGAAACGTCCATGATTAAATAATTATTAACTCACACACGAGCATGATTAATTAATCATTGTAATCCCGATAGTTATCGGGACTATCTGACCATAACATAAAAAATATAAACAGATGAAAAGATTAACATTAAAATATTTTCTTTCATTACTCTTCATATCATTTGTTCTAATGAGTTGTGATGAATTTCTTGATCAACCAGTGAAAGGAAAGCAAGTTTTAAGCAACTACTTTTCGAATGAAGATGAATGTTTGAAAGCCTTATCGGGATGTTACGCATCCTTAAGCCCTGAGGATTGGTGGGAGAATGATTTCTTCTATTTAATAGGCGATATTTGTTCTGACGATGCTTTCAAAGGGAATCCAATTGAAGGAGATCAGCGTGATTTTGGTAATCTTGCGCGATTTTTGATTACCCCTCAAAATGAGTGGACCGGAGTAAAATGGCGATACAGCTATGAGCAGATCTATCGAGCCAATTTGATTGTTAAAAATGTTCCGGAAGCACCTATATCAGAGGATTTGAAAAAGCAGATTATTGCAGAAGCAAAGTTTTTAAGAGCCTTTGCTTACTTCGAACTTGTAAAAAACTTTGGGGGCGTTCCTTTACTAACAACACCTTTAACAGTTGATGATCCTAAACTACCAAGATCTCCTGTCTCTGAGGTTTGGGCGCAAATTGAAGCTGACTTGCAGGCTGCATCGACCGATTTACCGGAAAAATCGGAGCAAAGTGCATCGGAGTTAGGACGTGCTACAAAAGGAGCCGCTTTGGCTTATTTGGTTAAAGCATACGTTTATCAGGAAAAATGGAGTGATGCAGAACCCTTGGCAGCTCAAATTATTTCCACTACAGAGTACAATTTAAATGACCCTTTTACCATGGTATGGAATGTTAATAATCCAAATGGCAGTGGATCTATTTTTGAAATTCAGAACAACTATCATGAGTTGTATGATGCAGGTAATGCTCTTCCATCAATAACCCGCAGCCGGGCCGATGGAGGCTGGGGATTCTGTACTCCGTCAAGCGATTTGGATATTTTTATGACAGGTGATCCACGACGAAATGCGACAATCATTAAAGAAGGCGATTATGTGGATGACGAGCATCCTGCCTATGATACCAGCCTTTCGGAAAATGAAACCGGGCGGACAAATCGAAAATACTATTTGCCGATAGCCGATAGAGCTGAAGTGGATGAGCACAAGAGAGCTCCATTGAATCAAATTCTATTTCGTTATGCAGATCTTTTGCTCTTACATGCCGAAGCAGCCTGGCACAATGGTAGTTCAAGTGCAGCATTATTATCGGTTAATGAGGTGAGAAACCGTGTTGCTTTGTCTCCTCTTGCTTCAGTAGGAGATCAGTTATTGACAGATATATACAATGAACGTAGAATGGAGTTGGCAATGGAAGGCCACCGTTATTACGACTTGAAACGACAAGCCGGTATTTTACAAAGTGGTTTTCCACGCATAAAAGAGGTTATGGAAGCATTTGTAGATTATAACATGAATAGCAATACAGATTATGATGCAGGGAACAATAAGGGAGCTCTTTTTGATGTATCTGTTCATACCTTATTTCCTATACCACAAAATGAGATTGATCTTTCAGAAGGTGCGATTATTCAAAATTCCGGCTACTAAAGAAAGCGAATTGTAAATCACAAAAAGGGCAGGCCAATGGTCTTGCCCTTTCTAAAATTATAATAATGCGAATACCTTATTATCTTATCTGTATTGTTCTTATTATAGGTGCTTTGCCAATAAAAGCACAAATTAATGATTGGGAAAACCCATCAGTATTCAAGAGCAACAAACGTGATGCTTATGCATGGTCATTCCCGTTTCGTTCAATTAAAAATGCTGAAAATAACAGTTGTAAGGCTTCTCCATATTACTTTTCATTGAATGGAGAATGGAACTTTGCCTGGTCATTAAATCCCGGTAAACGGCCGAAGAATTTTTACGAACTCAATTATTCAACAGATACCTGGGATACCATAACTGTTCCATCTGATTGGCAAATGAAAGGATATGGCACGCCTATTTACACAAATGTAAAATATCCATTTAAAATGGATCCTCCTAAAATCCCAACGGAATATAATCCGGTAGGATCTTATGTGAAGTATTTTGAAGTTCCTGAGAACTGGGATGGGATTTCTGTTATTCTTCATTTTGGAGCTGTTAATTCTGCTATGTATGTGTGGGTAAACGGACAGAAAGCAGGTTATTCGCAAGGATCAAAAACACCTGCCGAATTTGATATTACATCTTATTTGAATAAAGGAAATAATAAACTGGCTGTGGAAGTGTACCGTTGGTGCGATGGCAGTTATCTGGAAGATCAGGATATGTGGCGATTGAGCGGTATCGAAAGAGATGTGTATTTGTATGCATTGCCCGTGAAACATATCTCTGATTTTTTTGTGAAATCCGGCTTGACCAAAAACTATAAAAACGGATTGTTTCGTTTGGTGGTAAACACTAAAAAAACGGATGCCAACTGTCAACTTGAAGTTGAATTAAAAGATCAAAACGGGAAAAGTATTTACAGTAAACAGAAGAACAGCAATGAAAGCACTACTGTGTTTCGTTCAGAACTTAAAAATGTTAAATGCTGGAGTGCCGAATCACCTTATCTCTATCGGCTTACTCTCACATTAAAGGATAAAACAGGAAAAGTTCAGGATATCAGAACTACTCAAGTGGGATTCAGGTCGGTGGAAATAACAAACAAACAACTATTGGTTAATGGAAAGCCCGTTCTTTTGAAAGGAGTAAACCGCCATGAACATTGCCACATTAATGGTCACGTAATAAGCCGGCAAGATATGCTGAATGATATTCGTTTAATGAAGTCATTTAATATCAATGCTGTACGATGCAGTCATTATCCTAATGATCCTTATTGGTACAGCTTATGCGATCAGTATGGTCTTTATGTAATTGATGAGGCAAACATTGAAAGTCATGGTATGGGATCGTGGCTAAACGATGGATATAGCCTTGATAAAACTTTGGGAAACAATACAAACTGGAAGGATGCACATCTTGACAGAACCCAAAGGATGGTAGAAAGAGATAAAAATTTCCCTTCAATTATTATTTGGTCATTGGGTAATGAAGCCGGATCGGGAGAAAATTTTGAAGCCACATCAGCATGGATACGAGAAAGAGATTCAAGTCGTCTTGTTCAATATGAACAAGCCTGGCTCGAAAACTATACAGATATTGTATGTCCGATGTACCCAAAGCTTGAGGATCTTCAGGAATTCTTACAGATGAACGATCACAGGCCTCTTATTATGTGTGAGTATTCTCATGCCATGGGAAACAGCAATGGTAATTTGAATGAATACTGGGATCTTATTAAGAAAGAGCCACAATTGCAAGGAGGCTTCATTTGGGATTGGATGGATCAGGGAATTCTTCAAAAAACACCTGCCGGGCAATCTTATTGGGCATACGGTGGAGATTTTGGACCTCAGGATGTGCCATCGGATGCTGACTTTTGCGCCAATGGATTACTATTTTCGGATCGCAAACCAAAACCCGGATTGTGGGAAGTGAAAAAGGTGTACCAAAATTTTGAATTTAAAGCCATTGATCTTGAAAAAGGGAGCATAAGCATTGAGAATCAATGTTTTTTCATCAGCAGTTCTTTGTATCAATTTCGGTTTGAGCTGAAGTCGGAAGGTGAAATAATTACACAAGATGATCTTAGCTTATCAAAAGCAATTGCTCCTGGCAAAAAAACACAAATAAATATTCCGTTCGATTTTGAAATAGTACCGGGTAAGGAATATTTCTTGAATTTATATGCTGAGCTAAAAAATACAGATGGTTTGTTGCCTAAAGGACATGTTGTGGCTACAGAGCAATTTTTGTTGCCAATTTCAATTCCAAATCATCAAACGGAACAGGAATATCCGGTAGTTACAAAAGATGAGAATGAAACACATTATATTTTTTCCGGTGCCGATTTTACTATTGCGTTTGCAAAGGAAACCGGAAACATTACCGATTGGAAATTTAACGGAAAAGATCTTCTGAAAAGAGGAATACAGCCTAATTTTTGGAGAGCACCAACGAACAACGACAGAGGCAATCATATGCCAAATAGATGTGAGCTTTGGAGGAATGTTCAGGGGAAAAGAAAACTGCTTAAAATGGAAGTAGAACTTCAAAAAGAAGGACTTTTTAAAGTGAGTACCCAATCTGTTCTTGAACCCGGAAATTCGACTTATGATGTGGAATATCTGGTAAAAGGAGATGGTAGTGTTGATGTAGAAATAAGTTTTCGAAAAGGAATGTCCGATTTGCCTGAGTTGCCTCGTTTTGGTATGAATTTAATAATGCCGGTAGGATTTGATCGGGTGCAGTGGTATGGAAAAGGCCCGATGGAAACCTATCAGGATAGAGAATGTGGCGCTATGGTAGATGTGTTCGAAGGTCGCGTAGCGGATCAATACACACCTTACATTTTTCCTCAGGAAAGTGGGAATAAAACGCAGGTTAGATGGGTAAAGCTTACCAATGAGAAAGGGCTTGGTTTTTTTATTGAAGGACAGCAAGCATTAAATACCAGTACCTATCACTTTTCGCTAGCAGATTTGGACAATGGTTTAACTCACAGTTATCAGGTACCGCAAAAAAACATGACCGAAATTAATATTGACCTTCTGCAAAGAGGTGTTGGTGGCGATAATAGCTGGGGTTATGATACTCATGATAAATACAAGCTATTGGATATGGAATATCATTATAGCTTTTCCATTAAAGCAATTAAATGATGTGCAGACTAAAAAAGAATAAATTATGGAAAACAAGAAACTTATGAATTGTATTTGGATTGCTATGTGTATTTTTTCGATAACGGGATGTGGAAAAGACGATGCACAATCAGATGAAGGAGGAGCCTCTCATCTGGAAATAACCGTTAAAGGAAACGAAACCAGACAAACCATACATAGCTTTGGAGCTTCAGATGCTTGGACTTGTCAATTTGTGGGTAAAAACTGGTCGGATGGCAAAAAGAATCAGATCGCTGACTGGCTGTTTAGTACAGGGCTGGATGATCAGCAAAATCCGGAAGGAATTGGATTGACAGCCTGGCGTTTTAATATTGGAGGAGGAAGTGCAGAACAAGGAACTTCAAGTGGTATTGGCGACGAATGGAGAAGATCAGAGTCTTTTATGACAGATGTTGACACCTATGATTGGAACAAACAGGCAGGGCAGCGATGGTTTTTAAAAGCGGCTAAACAGAGAGGAGTTAATCAATTTATAGGTTTTGTAAACAGTCCGCCAGTTGCCATAACCAAAAATGGAAAGGCTTTTTCGTCCGATAAAAACCAATATAATCTTTCACAGGAAAATTATACTGCATTTGCAGATTATTTGGCGAATGTTACGAATAAAATGAAAGAACGTGAAGGAATTTCGTTTGAATACATCAGTCCTTTTAATGAACCACAATGGGATTGGACTGATGGTGGACAGGAAGGAACACCGGCACAAAACAGTGAAATTGCTGCAGTGAGTAAAATTATCGATCAGTCTTTCACAAATCATGCTGTTTCTGCAAAATTGGAAGTACCAGAATCGGCTCAGTTGAATTACCTGTATGACGATGACAACAAAGCCGGGAGAGGTTCGCAGATTAATGCTTTTTTTAATCCTTCATCGCCCCATTACATCGGAGACTTACCTCATATGGCACAAAAGATTGCTGGCCACAGTTACTATACAACATGGCCTCTTAACAAACTGTCCGAAACCAGAACCAATGTTAAAAATGCGATAGAGGGAAACAGCAAACCTTTGGAATTTTGGATGAGTGAATATTGTATTTTAGAAGATAATAATGAAATTTCAGGAGGAGGACGTGATTTGTCAATGAATCCGGCATTATATGTAAGTAGAGTTGTATTTTCAGATTTGGTATTTGCCAATGCTTCCTCCTGGCAATGGTGGTTGGCAATAAGTCCTTACGATTATAAGGATGGTTTAGTGTACATCGATAACAACAAGAATGATGGATTGATATATGACTCCAAGTTGCTTTGGGCTTTTGGAAATTTTTCAAGATTTATCAGACCCGGAATGAAAAGAGTAGTTGTTGCCAGAAATGACGGTCGATCTGAAGTTCAAACCTTAGAAGGTGTAATGGCAACAGCCTTTGTGTCTGATGACAAATCAAAAGTATCTATCGTAATTATAAACTATAAAGAAAATAAAATTCCTGTTAAAGTGAATTTCGAAAATATAACCGATATTCAGCAACTTAAATATTATTTGACAGACGGAAAACCAGCCAATAATTTGTCCTATCAGGGAACAATGGTTCCTGGAGATTCATTTGAAATTCCGGCTCGGTCTATTATCACAATAACCAATCAGGATTAATGGGAGTTTGTTGTGGGATACAAGTATCAAGAAAAATCTGATTTTGTTTTGATATTCAAATTTTGAGGCATAAGTCTCCTTCTTTTCTAAGGAAAAAGGAAGGAGACTTTGCTGTTTTATGCAAGTAAGGTTTTTGGTTGTAACACTTGAATCTATTCCAATATCAATTGGAACGAACAGTGAAAATCACAATTTAAAACTCAAGTGATCTGATTTATTCGTCTGATAATTAGGACTTGCTGAAAAACACCCAAGCTACTGATGTTTAATGAGTTATTTTACTATATGGGATTGTTTGGCTGTTTACTACATGAAAACAATGAGCTCTGAGACTGGATGTTCAGGAGTATCACCACAAACTGTGATTGGAGCAATGATAATAAAACATAAGCTCAAGTTGAGTGATGTTGAAACTATTGAGACAATCAAATAAAACCCAAACATGCTGTTATGCAGAGTTTAATCAATTCCAATATGGTGCGATTAAGAGATGTTGCCATTAATGTAAAGGTCGGCGTTTATGGTTATTTCAATTCCAATATGGTGCGATTAAGAGAGCTGAAACTTTACACTGCCACACGGGCATCCATCATTTCAATTCCAATATGGTGCGATTAAGAGGATTTTTGTTGTTGGATTGTGTCGGTTTGTTGGGTATTTCAATTCCAATATGGTGCGATTAAGAGGCCTCCTTTTATATCGAGCATGTAATTTCCTATTACATTTCAATTCCAATATGGTGCGATTAAGAGTCATTACTTGTGGTATAGAACCAAATGTCAAACACAATTTCAATTCCAATATGGTGCGATTAAGAGAACAAAAAATTGATCCCCTTCAGTAATATCATTAAGATTTCAATTCCAATATGGTGCGATTAAGAGTGAAGCTGCTCAATTGTTCAACGCTACTGCGAACGGATTTCAATTCCAATATGGTGCGATTAAGAGTTTGATATTGAATCGGCTTTATTCGATGAAGATATCAATTTCAATTCCAATATGGTGCGATTAAGAGGTTGAAGAAAACGGACAATACAACCCTGTACTTACATTTCAATTCCAATATGGTGCGATTAAGAGAAACGGCGATTTGGAACAATACACTTATGGTGCCGAATTTCAATTCCAATATGGTGCGATTAAGAGCATATTCATTTATTACTGAATTATGTCCTGATGGTTCATTTCAATTCCAATATGGTGCGATTAAGAGATCAAATTCAAATGGGTGCAAATGCGGTGATTTCTATTTCAATTCCAATATGGTGCGATTAAGAGATTCTCTAAAGATTGGATACGCTCCAGGTACCTAAATTTCAATTCCAATATGGTGCGATTAAGAGCACAATATCATCTTCAGTAATCTCAACCTCTGATATATTTCAATTCCAATATGGTGCGATTAAGAGTCGTGCTTGGTGGATAAAAGCTCTTCGCGCTAAGTAATTTCAATTCCAATATGGTGCGATTAAGAGCTTTAAACGTTGCTTCACTCGGATATCATGTTTACATTTCAATTCCAATATGGTGCGATTAAGAGCCTCTTGATTCCCGAGGCAACGTTATATGTATCGTATTTCAATTCCAATATGGTGCGATTAAGAGAACGAATTAAGAAAAAAGATCTTAAACAAACAAAGATATTTCAATTCCAATATGGTGCGATTAAGAGTGAGGATTCATTTATAGGTGATGTTGCTCAACGAATATTTCAATTCCAATATGGTGCGATTAAGAGCGCGTAAATGGCTTGCACAAACATTCCCTGTATATCATTTCAATTCCAATATGGTGCGATTAAGAGAAGGAAAATCCCGATCGATTTCAGGTTACTTATTCCATTTCAATTCCAATATGGTGCGATTAAGAGCCTCAAAAACTACCGATTTTCTTGCAGAGAGACTTCATTTCAATTCCAATATGGTGCGATTAAGAGTATTTGTATTTCAAGAACAAATTATGAAACTATGTCATTTCAATTCCAATATGGTGCGATTAAGAGGAGAAAAATGATAACGGAGATGTTGTTGGAACTTTTATTTCAATTCCAATATGGTGCGATTAAGAGAATTGTAAGCTATAAACACACAATGGTGTTCTTTAAATTTCAATTCCAATATGGTGCGATTAAGAGAGCTGAAGCTCGGGGTGATGGTATGGTTCTTTAATTATTTCAATTCCAATATGGTGCGATTAAGAGCACGCCCAATTCTTGCACCCCTGTTCATTTTATATTATTTCAATTCCAATATGGTGCGATTAAGAGACTGGGTCTTTAGCAGTTGACAATGCCTCTGGAGGATTTCAATTCCAATATGGTGCGATTAAGAGGTGAGTTTATATTTAGGAAGGTGTCTTGCTCCAATATTTCAATTCCAATATGGTGCGATTAAGAGAAGACGAAAGTCAAAATGCTTCGGGTGTGATTATTGGATTTCAATTCCAATATGGTGCGATTAAGAGAACAAGAGCCAAACCCAAAGGATTACACCGATACAAATTTCAATTCCAATATGGTGCGATTAAGAGTATCTTTCATTGGTATATCAAGCTCCTGCTCCATCATTTCAATTCCAATATGGTGCGATTAAGAGTATACTAAAAAGGTAAATCCTCCTCTTCTACTTCCGGATTTCAATTCCAATATGGTGCGATTAAGAGTAGATAAGATGATGCATGGTAAGGATGCATTAACCGATTTCAATTCCAATATGGTGCGATTAAGAGCTCACCTGATACAGTGGATTGGTTAGCACAAAACGAATTTCAATTCCAATATGGTGCGATTAAGAGAGGTTTTGAGGAGTGTATGCGGGTGTTGAAAATTGGATTTCAATTCCAATATGGTGCGATTAAGAGAATTAAAAGTTTTTTCACCGTCTATATCTTGATTTGATTTCAATTCCAATATGGTGCGATTAAGAGAGAAATCCGTTTGATCTTATATCGATAGTTTTCTCAAATTTCAATTCCAATATGGTGCGATTAAGAGTACCTTAAAGCCCTGTCCCGTCACTCCTGTTACGAGATTTCAATTCCAATATGGTGCGATTAAGAGCAGACTAAAGTAAATACTGTAGATAATGGATATAATATTTCAATTCCAATATGGTGCGATTAAGAGTTCCTTTATATCTATGCTTGTTGCATTCATATTATAAATTTCAATTCCAATATGGTGCGATTAAGAGTTTGGAATATTTTCTTCGTATTCCTCAAATGTTTGTCCATTTCAATTCCAATATGGTGCGATTAAGAGGGAGAAAACAAACTAATGTCCTTTTCCTTTTTTGCTATTTCAATTCCAATATGGTGCGATTAAGAGCATTACCACCTGATTCCTGTCAGGATGATTTACATATTTCAATTCCAATATGGTGCGATTAAGAGATTCTACCAACATTCCTGGTGTAATCGCAGCTACTGCATTTCAATTCCAATATGGTGCGATTAAGAGCCACATTAATGGAAGGGCAATAATTTTAATTATTAAATTTCAATTCCAATATGGTGCGATTAAGAGCCCCCTGCTTCTGTTCGGGGTGCGTGTCCTACTGAAATTTCAATTCCAATATGGTGCGATTAAGAGATCGGATGCCAGCCACATTAACACCGCCAATTGTGCATTTCAATTCCAATATGGTGCGATTAAGAGACAAGCGCGTCAGCAGCTGCAGCGGCGCAACCTTTATTTCAATTCCAATATGGTGCGATTAAGAGAGCCATTGCTCTGCCGTAACAAGTGCTTGCTTTGGATATTTCAATTCCAATATGGTGCGATTAAGAGCAAGTAATAGGGTTTTTCCAATCATCGTTTTTATCATTTCAATTCCAATATGGTGCGATTAAGAGAACCGTGCCTATTGAGAGCAAACCGTGACTATCGTATTTCAATTCCAATATGGTGCGATTAAGAGTCCGGAGCCTCCAGTGCTACTACTCGAACTTCCCCCATTTCAATTCCAATATGGTGCGATTAAGAGTTACCGTTAACCACATCTTTCGCCCATTTTTCTGCATTTCAATTCCAATATGGTGCGATTAAGAGCTAACACAAAGCATCAACAGCGTTCCTGTTTCTCTATTTCAATTCCAATATGGTGCGATTAAGAGGTTGAAACTGACTTTGGAAATGATGGCGATTACTTAATTTCAATTCCAATATGGTGCGATTAAGAGTTTTTAGCTTTTTTCACACCCTCGGCTTGTCTGCGGATTTCAATTCCAATATGGTGCGATTAAGAGTCGAGACTAATTTTCTTTACAATTACAGTTTCTTCATTTCAATTCCAATATGGTGCGATTAAGAGAATTTAAAATAAAGGAATATCCTGTTGTGTTTACTAATTTCAATTCCAATATGGTGCGATTAAGAGTGCTCTATTGGAATAATATGATCGGTTACTGCTCGATTTCAATTCCAATATGGTGCGATTAAGAGAAACAGGTTTAGAGGATATTAAAAACCGTTTGCTATATTTCAATTCCAATATGGTGCGATTAAGAGAAAGAAAATTGCATACAATCCAGGTCTTATATGTGTATTTCAATTCCAATATGGTGCGATTAAGAGTTCAGCAAATGGTAATACCTTATTCCATTTACGCTCATTTCAATTCCAATATGGTGCGATTAAGAGAACCGCTTCCAATACGGCCTGCTCGTTGCTATCTTCATTTCAATTCCAATATGGTGCGATTAAGAGACTACTTTAGCTTTCGGCTTCGCTGCTAATGATGGTATTTCAATTCCAATATGGTGCGATTAAGAGAAGATGCTTCGAAAGTTTCCTCTTTGATCACTTCCTATTTCAATTCCAATATGGTGCGATTAAGAGCTGTATAAATTCCTGTAGCTGAAATACTAGTCAACTTATTTCAATTCCAATATGGTGCGATTAAGAGTTAATCTGTGTGTGAACCTCCACCGCTCTTTTTATCATTTCAATTCCAATATGGTGCGATTAAGAGAAATCTGATCTACAAAAAGAGCTTAGACTTTATGGATTTCAATTCCAATATGGTGCGATTAAGAGAATACTATCTGTTTCGTGTAATCTTCTTTCATAACAATTTCAATTCCAATATGGTGCGATTAAGAGGACCGGGGATAATACGCTTGAAGTTGGAAATTATACATTTCAATTCCAATATGGTGCGATTAAGAGTTGATCTATCCGCAGAATTAAGCAAGTCTTCAACATATTTCAATTCCAATATGGTGCGATTAAGAGATTAATCTGTGTGTGAACCTCCACCGCTCTTTTTATCATTTCAATTCCAATATGGTGCGATTAAGAGTCCCATCCAACACATCCATGTAAGGTGCATTGTTATATTTCAATTCCAATATGGTGCGATTAAGAGTTAAAGAGGCTTCTGTGGAGATGCTTGACAGTTCAATTTCAATTCCAATATGGTGCGATTAAGAGATGCAATGGGTGAGGCTGAACGAAAGACTTCTGACCGATTTCAATTCCAATATGGTGCGATTAAGAGAATACTTAACGCCTGCGTAACCTTTGACTGTTGTTTTATTTCAATTCCAATATGGTGCGATTAAGAGGTTCAAAAAGTCTTTCAACTGTTCTATTCCATTCTGTATTTCAATTCCAATATGGTGCGATTAAGAGAATACACAGGGATTTTACGAACTATCACCTATCGATATTTCAATTCCAATATGGTGCGATTAAGAGCCGATCGACGACTCATAAAAAATATCTGAAAATCAGTGAATTAAGATTTGCAGATAGGTCTAAAACAGTAAGTTAAAGTTGTCGATGTGTAAAAGTATAAAAAAGATAGGGTTTCGACAACATTGCCGAAATAGTAACTTTTTCAGTATGTCAAAGAACTTTTGGTCGTTTTTTATAAAAATAGAAATTAGAATACAACGAATAAGAAGCTTATCGACAACTACAAGAATTGATCGAGATTATTTTTTTCATGCCCAATTACTTCTTTTTCCATCCATTTTTGTTCTCTGCTTTTAAACAAGATCAAACTATCGTGTTCTTCATCATTCATTATAAATTCGGCTTTTAAAATTAGTTCTTTTAGTTTAACCTCTGTTATTTCGCCTTCGAAAACCGAGTTTTGAATCCAATTTAAATATTGTCTGCACAGTTTTAACATTTTGGCAACTCGTTTTTCGCCCATGTCATACATTAAGATCACATACATTACCAATAAATTTTAAAGGGTTTGTATTCATCAATTTCAAGCAGGTGTTTCTGCAATTTATAACATTCCAGTTTTATTAAATGTTTGTAGCTTACATTTCTATTTAAACTTCGGTGTTTTATGGTTTCGTCTAATCGTTTTTCAAAAGCCTGAATAAATTTTTTCTTGCCTTTTTCTTTCAGAACAATCCGGTTTAATTTTTCCTCAAAATCATTTTCCTGAATTTCTTTTTTGTTTAAAACCTTAAAAATTACCCGATCAACTAAAAAAGGTTTAAACACTTCAGCCAAATCCAAGGCCAAACTAAACCGGCGCTCTCCAGGTTCGTGCAAAAAGCTAATGGTGGGTTCCAGTTGAGTTTTCTGAATTGCACGCAAGCACTCCGAATAACACATCATATTACCAAATGAAATTAAACTATTTACAATATTTAAAGGAGGGCGTTTCGTTCTGTTTCCCATTTCATGATCGTTAATTATTAAATTGAAAGCATCGTAATAATTTTTTCGGATATTTCCTTCAATCCCCATCAGCTCATCAATTTTTTTTGTCTCACTTATTTTTTCACGAAGATGCTCTATACTTTCAATTACCGGCATTAAATCCTTACCTCTGTTATCGTAATACCTCAGGTTTTTTAGCATGTTAAACGATGCACCTTCAATAAAACATTGAGCAACTGCTATTCTTTTTGTTTTTTTTAGGTAAGCCTGTGTTTGGGCTATCAGCATTTTTCCCGAAAGCAATTTGCATTTTGGAGCAAACGATCCGGTATAATTTTCATAGTAATCGTAAAAATGCACCGCAATATCATTTTTCCCTAAAAAATTATACAGAGCCGAATTAGCATCCAAAGAACCCAAAACATATAACTGATCAACATGTTCAACGGGAAGGTATCGTGGTTTCAAATCATTCCCTTCTTCATCAACAGGTGTAAATTTTAGGGTATTGTCTTTTCTTGATAAACGCCCAGGATTAAATAAGTAATAAGTTTTCTTCATTTTTTTAGATTGATGCTTTAGGGTGAAATGATTGATTATGAAGATAATCGTTTTCGCATTGAGGCTAATATCTCTAAACTTTCGACATGTAATTCTCTTACAAATTGAGTATCCAGAAGTTTAGATGCAATTATTAACTTCAACTACATCTCTGTTTCATCGGCTTCCTCTTAGTGCAACTCTATAATTGGCGTAAACTGACGTGCCGGAATGGGTAAGCTGATTATTTAATATTCTTCCCCGATTTGTATTAGGTAGTAACTCTGAGAGTTCTAATATTTTTAGTGCAAACAAACGCAAACGCTCCCTTACTTTAATTTTATAATCGATCCAACCTTTATTTTCCATATATTTTGTGTTATACCATTTTATAGACAAATTTACTCACAGGTATAATACCGATAGATACTTGAAAATCAGTGATAATCCCGATTTATCGGGAGAAATTAATGAGTAATTTTAAATACTAATCGGTATTAAATCATCAATCTGGTTTATGTGAAAATCAATTTTTTCAATCTCACATCAATCTCCATCAATCTCCCCCGAATAACAAAAATCGTAGTAAGAGCATTTTTTACATATGGGGCTATTAATTTCTTTCGGGCATTTTTCTCCACGAATAATTAAACCAATTTCAATAATTAATTCTGTAATTCGTTCTTTATCGGGCATACTCATAAACACTTCTTCTGTTTTACGCTCCTTTGGATATTCTAATATCCCGCTTACACCATTAATCCCATTCTGTTCCAGAACATAGATATAGTATTTTACTTGCCATGCGTGAGATTCCAGTAATTTGCTCGATTTTTTAATCTCATGAATTACCTTGTTTTTGGTATCGTAATAATCCACTTTTATCCCATCAATAGCAATTTCTTCGTATTTTGTACTTCGTTGCTTATAGCTTGTTTCATGAATCAACTTCCCCTCGTAAACAAGATCCGACGAATGTTCCATTTGAATACCATTGGCAAACAACCATAGTTTGCGATGACAAACCATATAATAATTGAAATGAGTTCCGGTAATTTGCATACTTATTTTGCTTAATGCAGATGTTGTTTTATTAGACACAACTTTTTAATAAAGCTCG
>JAESUW010000046.1 GCA_016760525.1 Labilibaculum sp. | reverse complement strand
ACTCCCCCAATTAGTTATCATTTAATGTTTCTTATTGAAGAGTATTATTTTCTTTTATACCCTTTAATTCCGTATAAATGAAAAAGGTAACCCTTATATCGTGTTTTTTTATAGTTCATAAACAAATAAATTTGTTGTTCCCACAGAACCTCTTGATCAAAACAATATAAATTCGCTTGTTTTTTTTTCGCTTCCTACTAATAATTCTTTCGCACAATTTATTTTCACATAAAAGCCCCGACAGGTTTCGAAAACCTGTGGGAGCTAAAAATAATATAGTTTGTATTACAAATCTTCGATGCTATCAGATTAGGATAAAATAAAAAACCCGGCAGGATATCAATATCCTGTCGGGTTTGTAAATTGCAGCAAAGCAATATTTTTTTGAAATAATTTGTAGCCTCACTAAGAGTGAGAGCACCAAAAATAATATTTTACCAATCCTGCTTTTGATCTACGTAGTCGCTATAGCTATCAATTCCTAAATCTTCTATTGATTTTTTGCAGAATGAATAGATAAAGGCTGATGCTAAACGAGCATTGGTTACCAAAGGAATATTCAAGTCAATCGCAGTTCTTCTGATCAGATAATCGTTATTCAATTCAGATTTACTTAAGTTTTTTGGTATGTTAATTACCAAATCAACTTTACGTTCTTTAATTAAATTGTGAGCAGTTATTTCAACATCTTCATCAGGCCAACCTACACTTTCGATAGTGACACCGTTCTCTTCCAAGAATTTTGCAGTACCTCTTGTGCCGTACAATTTATGACCTCTTTCTTCAAGCATCTTTGCACTTTTCAAAAGCTCTATCTTCGAGCGAATAGGCCCACTACTAATTAGTATCGCACTCTTCGGTATGCGGTAACCAACTGATAACATTGCTTTTAATATTGCATCGTAATAATCAGCTCCTATACAGCCCACTTCACCTGTCGAAGACATATCCACACCTAAAACCGGATCTGCTTTTGAGAGTCTTGAGAAAGAAAATTGAGATGCTTTTATTCCAATATGCTCTAACTCGAACATTGAAGGCAAATTGTTTGGAATGTTAGCTCCTAACATTGCCTGAGTGGCAATTTCGATAAAATTGAAGTCCATAACTTTCGATACAAACGGAAAACTTCTACTTGCACGCAGGTTACACTCGATCACTTTTATGTCATTATCTTTTGCCAGTAACTGCATGTTAAATGGCCCGGTAATGTTCAATGATTTTGCAATTTTAGCGGCAATCTTACGAATTCTGCGAATGGTTTCGAAGTACAATTTTTGCGGAGGAAATACCAAAGTAGCATCTCCGGAATGTACTCCGGCAAACTCAACGTGTTCTGAAATGGCATCAATAATAATTTCACCATTTTTAGCTACACCATCGAATTCAATCTCTTTTGCTTCCTGAATAAATTCACTTACAACAACTGGATATTGCTTTGATACTTGCGCGGCTAAATCCAGAAAATGACCTAATTCATCTTTATTAGAGACCACATTCATTGCTGCACCTGAAAGCACATAGCTTGGTCTGATTAAGACCGGAAAACCTACTTCATCAATAAAGTCATTAATTGCCTCTTTGCTTGTTAGCTCATTCCATCTGGGCTGATCAATTTTCAATTCATCAAGCATGGCAGAAAAGGTCTGGCGGTTTTCTGCTCTGTCAATTGATTCAGGTGATGTCCCTAAAACTTTTACATCTGCTTTGTGCAAACGCATTGATAGGTTCTGAGGAATCTGTCCTCCAACGGATACAATAACACCACGAGGCGATTCCAAATCGATAATATCCAATACTCTTTCGAAAGAAAGCTCATCAAAGTACAAACGATCACATACATCGTAATCGGTACTTACCGTTTCAGGATTATAATTGATCATTACAGATCGTAAACCTTCTTTATTTACTGCGTTTAGTGCATTTACACTACACCAGTCAAATTCAACCGAAGACCCAATTCGATAGGCTCCGGAACCTAAAACAATAACTGATTGATTATCGTTGACATAGGTGAGATCATTTTCATCACCACTATAGGTTAAATAAACGTAGTTCGTTTGTGCAGGATACTCTGCTGCCAACGTATCAATTTGCTTAACAACCGGAACAATTCCTTTTGCTTTACGATGTCTCCTCACCTCTAAAAGCTCCGATTCCATATCAGTTCTCTCAGGTTTTAAAACAAAACGAGCTAACTGAAAATCAGAAAAACCGTATACTTTGGACGCCTTAAGTAATTCATCAGGTAATTCCTGTAAGTTATTATATTTCTGAAGATCCCATTTCAATTTTGTAATGTGTTCCAACTTACTTAGAAACCATTTATCAATTTTGGTTAGGTCGTGTATTTTGTCAATAGAATATCCTTCCTCAAAAGCTTGTGCGATGGAGAAAATACGCATATCTGTTGGATGACTTAATTCCTGATCAACATTGTCGAATTTTGAATGAACATTTCCAACAAACCCGTGCATTCCCTGACCAATCATACGTAAACCTTTTTGAACGGCTTCCTCGAAGTTACGACCTATGGCCATTACTTCTCCTACACTCTTCATGCTGGAACCAATCTCTTTGGTTACACCTTCAAACTTGTTTAAATCCCAACGAGGAATTTTACAAACTACATAATCTAAAGCAGGCTCGAAACAAGCTGTTGTTGTTTGTGTTACAGCATTCTTAAGCTCGTGTAAAGCATACCCCAAACTAAGTTTTGCGGCAATGAAAGCCAAAGGATAACCAGTTGCTTTAGAAGCCAATGCCGATGATCTCGACAAACGGGCATTCACCTCAATTACACGATAATCTTCTGAATTAGGATCAAGTGCATACTGAACGTTACACTCTCCAACAACGCCAAAGTGACGAATAATCTTGATTGCTAAAGATCTTAGTTTGTGGTACTCCGAATTTGTTAGTGTTTGAGAGGGAGCAATAACGATACTTTCACCCGTATGAATTCCCAATGGATCAAAGTTCTCCATATTACAAACTGTGATACAGTTATCGTGTACATCCCGAACCACCTCGTACTCTACTTCTTTCCACCCTTTTAGAGATTCCTCTACTAATATCTGATTTGAATAAGATAATGCATTTTCAGCTAATTTCGCCAATTCATCCATATTCGAACAGAATCCACTTCCTTGTCCTCCTAAAGTAAAGGCTGCACGAATAATAATTGGGAAACCAAGTTTTTCAGCGGCTTTTAATGCTTCAGGAATCGATCCTACGGCAAATGACCGTGGAGTTTTCACATCGATACTACGAAGTTCGTTGGCAAATATCTCTCTGTCTTCAGTTTTAATAATAGCTTCGATTGGAGTACCCAAAACCTGAAGGTTGTATTTCTTTAGTAATCCGGCATTGAATAGCTCAACACCACAGTTTAATGCAGTTTGTCCTCCAAAAGCCAAAAGGATTCCATCAGGTTTTTCCTTTAGAATAACTTGTTCTACAAAATGAAGAGTAACCGGCAAAAAATAAATTTGATCGGCAATTCCTTTTGAAGTTTGTACGGTTGCAATATTAGGATTGATAAGTACGGTATAAATACCTTCTTCCTTCATTGCTTTTAATGCCTGAGATCCAGAATAGTCAAACTCCCCTGCTTCACCAATTTTAAGTGCTCCTGAACCTAATACCAGTACTTTCTTTATGTTGTCTTTTATCATTTTTCTTAAGCTGTTAGCCATTAGCTTGTAGCTTTTGGCTGTTAATTGATAATTGTTTTTCCTTAAAAGCACCCTTCTGTCCTTCGGACATCTCCCCTGAAAGGGAGAAATAAGTATAAATTGGGCTTTTTTTAACTTTAAACTTTCTCTTTTTAACTTTTACCTTTATGATCTTCCATCATTTTAATGAAATCATCGAACAAAAATTCGGTGTCTGTTGGACCACTGGAAGCTTCCGGGTGAAACTGAGATGCAAAAAATGGTTTGTCTGCGTGCTTTATCCCTTCGCATGTTCCATCATTAGCATTAATGAACATTGGCACCCACTCTTTTGGCAAAGTATCCATATTAATGGCATACCCGTGATTCTGAGAAGTTATAAAACAACGCTTGCTTCCTTTTAATACTACTGGCTGATTGTGGCTGCGGTGTCCGTATTTTAACTTATAAGTATCAGCACCTGCAGCAAGAGCAATTAATTGTGTTCCCAGGCAAATACCCATAATTGGTGTATCCCGATCAAAAACAGTTTTCAAATTGGCAATGGCTTTAACATTTTGCTTTGGATCTCCCGGACCATTTGAAATGAACAACCCATCGTATTCCTCTTGGGTAAAATCATAATCGTGTGGTACTCTGATTACAGTAGTATCTCTTTTTAATAAACAACGAATAATATTGTTTTTCACACCACAATCCAATAGCAACACCTTGTGTTTTCCATTTCCGTAAACAATTTTTTCTGATGTACTTACCTGTGCAACAAGATTCTCAAGATTAGGATCTATCCACTCAGTTTCCTGATCTTCAAACACAATTTTAGCAAGCATACTACCTTGCTCACGAAGTTTTTTGGTTAAAGCACGGGTATCAACACCATAAATCCCAGGGATTTTATGCTGCTTCATCCAGTCTCCAAGACTCAAACTTGCATTCCAATGACTAAACTCCTCTGTATAATCTGATACAATAAATGCAGACACCTGAATCTTTTCCGACTCATAAAAACGAAACAATTCATCTTCCTGCAATGTTCCAGGAACTCCATAATTACCAATCAACGGAAATGTACTTACCAAAATCTGACCTCTGTACGAAGGATCAGTTAAGCTTTCCGGATATCCTGTCATTGCAGTATTAAACACCATTTCTCCGGCAATGGATTCCTGGTACCCAAAGGATGTGCCGATATACTCCGATCCATCCTGTAAAATTAATTTAGCTTTTGTCTCTCCTGACATAAAAGTTCTATAAAATGGTTAAATATTAATTTCTTTTAACTGATCTATATTCTATTCAATAAGTTCATGTAAGCTTCTTTGGTCTTGTTAAAATTAAAACCAATAAAAACGTCGTTCATCTTACCAACAATTTTATCGTTACATAAATTCCCAATACTTCCTTCGTGAACATGGTTCACTTTACCTTCGTATTTAAAATCTCCTTCTTCAACTATTTCTCCAATCTTTTTGTAAGCATCACGAAAAGGAACACCATCAAGTACCATTTGGTTTACTTCCTCTACTGTAAACATATACTTATAACGCTCATCCTTCAAAACTTCCTTATTAATTTTCACTTCGGATAACATGATTCGTGTCATTTCGAGGCAAGCAATCATCTTATCGAAAGCTGGCATAAAGAACTCTTTTGTAAGCTGATAATCTCTGTGATATCCAGAAGGAAGATTGGATGTAACCGCCTGAATTTGTGCAGGCAACATCTGTAATGCATTTGCATGAGCTCGTATCAACTCAAAAACATCAGGATTCTTTTTATGCGGCATTATGCTGCTTCCTGTTGTTAACTCATCAGGAAAGCTTAAAAAGTTAAAATTCTGGCAATTATATAAACATGCATCCATGGCTAATTTACCAATTGTCATCGCCATATTAGCTAGAGCAGAAAGAACGGTAAACTCCATTTTACCACGTCCCATTTGTGCATAAACTACATTATAACTTAGATCTCTAAAACCTAGTAAATCAGTGGTCATTTGTCGGTTTAACGGAAATGATGATCCATAACCAGCACCCGATCCTAATGGATTCTGATTCACCACTTTGTAAGCTGCCTGCAACACCATCATATCATCGGATAAACTTTCGGCATAAGCACCAAACCATAAACCAAACGAGGATGGCATAGCAACCTGCAAGTGAGTATATCCGGGAATCAATACATCCTTATTCTCATTACTCTTTGCAATAAGCTCATCAAAAAGTAACCTTCCTTCCCGAACAATTTCTTCAAGTTTGTTTCTTGTAAATAATTTCAAATCCAAAAGAACCTGATCGTTTCTTGATCTTCCACTATGTATTTTCTTACCAATATCACCTAAAGCTAAGGTCAATTGATATTCAATCTGAGAGTGAACATCTTCCGTGCCATCTTCTATGACAAAGGCATCCTTTTTTATCGAGGAATAAATCTTTCGTAATTCTTCCTGAATCAATTTCAATTCTGTTTTCTCCAATAATCCGATGGATTCGAGCATTTCAATGTGTGCCAAAGATCCTAATACATCGAATGGCGCAAGTTGTATATCCAATTCACGATCCATTCCAACAGTGAATTGTTCTATTTTCTTGTCAACTTTTACGCCTTTGTCCCAAAGTTTCATAGTAATTCTCTTTAAATGTTAGTGTGTGTCATTATTTAACTTATTTCAGATCATATTTTCAAGCCATTCAATAAGTTATAATATTTTTCAACTCCTTGTCCAATTTCCTCAACGTAGATGAACTCATCTGCTGTATGAGATCTGGCCGAATCCCCAGGACCTAATTTCAAAGTTGGAAATCCTTTCATAATAGCCTGATCTGATGTGGTTGGCGAACCGTAATATTTCATTCCTAAGCTCAAACCATTTTGAATAAGAGGATGTTCCAAAGAAATTCCTGATGAGTTCATTCTAAAGGATCTGGCAGTAACTTCGCTTTCTAATTTTTCTTGAATAATTGCAAATGCCTTTTCGTTTGTGTAATGCTCATTAGTACGAACGTCTACTACGAATTTACAGGATGATGGCACAACATTGTGCTGTTTCCCTGCATTAATCTGTGTAACAGTCATTTTTACGGCTCCTAACATTTCAGATTCCAATGCGAATTTATACGAATGAAGCCATTTAATATCTTTCATGGCGATACTAATGGAATTAACACCTTCGTTACGTGCTGCATGTCCGGGAACTCCAATTGCATCACAATCCAATACCATTAATCCCTTTTCCGCAATGGCCATCTCCATAAGTGTTGGCTCTCCAACTATCCCCACATCAATTCGTCCTATTTCATTTTGTATAAGCTCAAAACCACCAGTCCCTGATATCTCCTCTTCTGCGGAAGCTACAAAAACACGGTTGTAAGCCTGATTTGTTCCTTCCAATGCAAGAAAACTTGCGAAAAGAGAAACCAAACATCCACCGGCATCATTACTTCCCAATCCATATAGCTTGCCATCAGACACTTCTGGATTTAAAGGATTTTTAGTGTATTTTTCAGAAGATTTTACTGTATCCAAGTGAGAATTCATTAATAAAACTGGTTTGTTCTCATCAAAATCCTTATTAAATACCCAAACGTTATTTCCTTTACGGTGCACCTGATATCCAAAATCAATCAGTTTCTGCTCTATTAAATCTGCGGCTTGATTTTCTTCCTTGCTGTACGACTGAATTGAAATCAATTGCTTAAGTGTACTCAAAGCTATTTCTGTATACTTTTTCACATCCATATTTACAGACTAAAAATTAATAACTTGTGTTCCCGAAGAATAATTTGTCTCCATCGAAACAAAGTTCCCAATAACAACTTCTTCTACTCCTTTTGCCAAGGCATAAAATGCATTTTCAGTTTTTGGAAGCATTCCTGTATTAATCTTACCTGACTTCACCATTTCTGAGCATTTTTCTTTCGAAAGCAAAGGCATTACACTGCTATCATCATCGGCATTCATTAAAACTCCCAATTTTTCAAAACTGTATACTAATTTCACCTTATAAAAACGACTCAATGCTACGGCTACTTCAGTTGCAACAGTATCTGCATTGGTGTTGAATAATTGCCCGTTGCCATCATGAGTAATTGGTGCAATAACCAAAATGGAATTGCATTCAATTTGTTTGCACAAAGCCAAGGTATTAACGGTTGTTACATCTCCAACAAAACCAAAATCGACCTTAGTATTACTTCTTTTCTCTGCTCTGATTAAATCTAAATCGGCGCCACACATACCCATCGCATTTACACCACGAGCCTGCAGTGCAGCAACAATATTCTTATTAATTAGTCCGGCATAAACCATGGTTACCAACTTCAAATTTTCAGCATCTGTAATACGTCTGCCGTCAACCATTTTGGTTTGAACTCCTAATTTCCCAGCTAAATCAGATGCTACTTTACCTCCTCCATGAACCAAAACAATCTTGCCATTTAAGTTTGAAAAAGCATCCAAAAACTCATTCAGTTTTTTAGGATCATCAATTACATTACCGCCAATTTTCACTACAGTTAAATCTATCATACTAATACAATTTGGGTTAGTTTTTGAAATGCTTCAATGAATTGATCCACCTCATTTTTTGTAATTGAAAGTGGTGGCAGTAAACGCAGTGTTGTGCTACCAGATGATCCTGTGAAAATCCCATATTCTTCAAGAAGTTGTTTCCTGATTACTGGCATATTTTCAAGATCGATACCAATCATTAATCCTTTCCCCCTTATTGCTTTAATTGTCTTATTATCTTTTAGTTTGTTGATTATATAATCGCCTAATTTGTTTGCATTTTCGATTAACTGTTCTTCCTCAATTGTTTCTAAAACGGCTATCCCTGCGGCGCATGCTAAATGATTCCCGCCAAAGGTTGTTCCTAACATGCCGCTCCAGGCTTTTATTTCAGGAGAAATGATTACACCTGCAATAGGAAATCCATTTCCCATTCCCTTAGCCGTGGTAATAATGTCTGCTTTAATACCCGCATGTTGATGTGCAAAGAATTTCCCAGTTCTTCCATAACCTGACTGAATCTCATCAAGAATAAGCATTGCCTTGTGAGTTTTGCACAAACTTTCAGCAGATTTTAAAAATTCAAACGATGCTTCAATAACTCCATTCACACCTTGTATTCCTTCAATAATAACTGCAGCAACGTCATTTTCACCTAGTGCTTTTCCAAGAGCAGAAATATCATTCATCTCCACAAAAACCACATCGTGTTTTGAATTAAATTCTGATGATAATGCAGGATTATCTGTAATTGCCAGAACACCACTGCTTCTTCCGTGAAAAGCTCCTTTAATCGCAATAATTTTTGATTTACCTGTGTGAAAGGAAGCCACTTTCAATGCATTCTCGTTAGCTTCAGCTCCTGAGTTGCATAGGAACAGATTGTAAGTGTCATATCCAGAAAGTTTACCCAATTTGCAAGCTAATTTGACTTGCATATCATTTTTTACTGCATTCGAATAAAAACCTAAACAATGAAGTTGGTGTTCCATTCTAAAAATGTAGTGCGGATGACTGTGACCAATGGATATCACTCCATGTCCTCCATAAAAATCAAGGTATTTATTTCCTTTATCGTCAGAAATGGTTGATCCTTTTCCGTTAACCAAATTTATATTGTAACAACTATATACGTCAAATAATTTCATTTCTCTTGTTTTTTAAAATCCAATCGGCTTTAAGCCCAACCCCAATATTTCCGGCATTCCAAATAGTAAATTCATATTTTGAACTGCCTGCCCAGAGGCTCCTTTCAATAAATTATCAACAACTGAAATAATCATCAGTTTACAACCGTGTTTTTCAAGATACAATACACATTTATTTGTATTTACAACTTGTTTTACATCGGGAGATATATTTGATATTGAAACGAATGGATGATTTTGATAATAAGCTTTATACTTCTCAACGGCCTCGTCAATAGTCCAATCGCAATCGGTATAGATTGTCGCCATTATTCCTCGGCTAAAGTTTCCTCTAACAGGAATAAAATTGATCTCTTTATCGAAATTGGGTTGAAGTTGTAAAACCGTTTCTGTTATCTCAGCTAAATGCTGATGAGTAAATGCTTTGTATACCGAAACATTATTGTTTTTCCAGCTAAAATGTGAAGTTGATGTTGGATTCTGACCTGCACCTGTTGATCCCGTTATTGCATTAACATGAACCTCCTCCCTTAGTTTATTTGCATTTGCTAAAGGCAATAATCCCAATTCAATACAAGTTGCAAAACATCCTGGATTGGCTATTTTATCAGCTGTTGAAATTTCATCTCGATTAATTTCCGGCAATCCGTATACAAATCCTTTTTCATTTGCTTGTGGTCTGAAATCAGTACTTAAATCGATAATCTTCACACTTTCAGGCAAATTATTCTCTTCCAAAAACAATTTAGTCTTTCCATGTCCCGAACAGATAAATAAAACATCAATAGCCTTATAATCTGCTTGGGAGAATAACAAATTGATTTCATCCAGTAAATCCCTGTGAACATCTGATATTGAATGCCCCATATGACTGGTACTCTGCACAAAGCTTATATTTGCTTGAGGATGCCAAATTAGAATTCGCAACAATTCACCTGCAGTATATCCTGCTCCACCTATAATTCCTACATTCACCATATTATTCCTGATTTACTGTGTAATAAATCTTCAATGAATTTGCCAAGATATTGGTAAATCCTTTAACGTCATCCGCAGTCCAGCCAACGTTGGTTTCGCCATACTGACCAAACAAATCAGTCATTAAGTCGTTAGGTGAAGTAATTCCTTCAACAAAGAAATATTTTGGGTTTAAATTTAAAATAACTGTACCAGTCACCTTTTTTTGAGTGTCAACAAGGAAAGTCTCCATGTTTCTCATTACCGGCTCTAAGTATTGAGCTTCGTGTAATAACATACCATATGAATTAGCAATTTGTTCTTTCCAATGCATTTGCCATTTTGTAAGTGTATGCTTCTCCA
This sequence comes from Labilibaculum sp., assembly GCA_016760525.1. Taxonomy (GTDB): domain Bacteria; phylum Bacteroidota; class Bacteroidia; order Bacteroidales; family Marinifilaceae; genus Labilibaculum. The sequence goes on along the minus strand of JAESUW010000046.1, from coordinate 24,106 downwards.
ATGTTTGATGAGCTTGGATAATCATTAAAGGTGCGGCAGCTTCAAATGCAACCCTTCCTTTTGTTCCAATAATTGTATCACCAACGTGCATGTCTCTTCCAATACCAAACTGAGAACCTATTGCTTCAATTTTTTTAATTGCTTCGAGAGGATGTTGTACTTTTTCTCCATTAACACTAACCAATTCTCCTTTTTCAAATCCAATTGTTAGTTTCTCCGACTCTGTTTTTACAACTTGCTTTGGATAAGCTTCTTCTGGTAAAGGTTGATCTGACGATAATGTTTCTTTACCTCCAATGCTTGTTCCCCAAATTCCAGCGTTAATGGAATATTTCATTTTATCGAAATTGGCAGAAATACCATTTTCTTTCAAATAATTAATCTCTGTTTCTCTGCTTAACTCCATATCTCTTGTTGGAGTAATAATTTCGGCATTTGGTGCCATTATTTTAAAAATCAGATCAAATCTAACCTGATCATTACCTGCGCCGGTACTACCGTGTGCAATATAATCAGCATCAATGGAATGGGCATATTGAGCAATTGCCATGGCTTGAAATGCTCTTTCTGAACTTACAGATAATGGATAAGTATTGTTCTTTAGAACATTTCCCATTATCATGTATTTAATACATTTATTGTAGTATTCTTCAGTGATATCAAGGGATGTATGTTGAACAACTCCCAATTGCTTCGTTCTATTCTCGATGTCAGTTAGTTCTTCATCACTAAAACCACCGGTATTACCTAATACTGTGTACACATCCATGTTTAACTCCTTAGACAAATAAAGTGCACAGTATGTTGTATCTAAACCTCCGCTATATGCTAAAACTACTTTTTTCTTAGTTGATGTCATTGTAATGCTTTTTGTAGATTTTTAAATCTTAAATGAATTGATAAAATTGCTTTTTGAATTCAGCAGGGCTATTTCTTGTCCATTTTATTTGGATCAAACAGCATACCTGTACACAAACACATTTTCCGATTGGTTCGTTGCAGTATGTCGTAATTCACGCAACCGCTACAACCTTTCCAAAATGTCTCATCGCTGGTTAGCTCCGAAAAGGTAACCGGTCTGTATCCTAATTCTGAATTGATTTTCATTACAGGAAGACTTGTGGTAAGTCCAAATATTTTGGATTCAGGATAACGCTTTCGGGATAGTTCGAAGGCTTTAGCTTTAATCATTTTAGCTAAACCTACAGCTCTATATTCCGGATCTACTATTAATCCGGAATTGGCTACATACTTTCCATGTTCCCAGGTTTCTATATAGCAGAAACCAATAACTTTATCCTGATCAAAAGCAATGATTGCTTTTCCTTCCTGAATTTTTTGTACAATGTACAAAGGATCTCTTTTGGCAATTCCTGTACCGCGAATTTTGGCGGCAATATCAATCATTTCACAAATTTCCCCGGCATATTCGTAATGCCTCAAACCTGCACAAATGACACTTATTTTTTGCTCAATTTCCATTGATATATTTATCATTTTATTCTAACTAATACTAAATTTCCCAAAAAAGTGCTACGGCGGTTAAGCACAACCACTTATTATTTAATTCTACAAAAAAATCCGCTCTGGCGGTTTGGTTATTGTGTTCTCGAAAACAGCGTCGTCGAAAATCTAAGGAGTTGAAAAAAATCATTTTTTTAAATTTTAATTCGTTGATACAAAAAAAGCCTACCGTCCAAGAACAGTAAGCTTATATAATATTTGATATTTCGTTTACAGAAATAACAAGCTCATCCGTCCCTCCTGGGTAACAGTTACTACGCAAATGGCGTCGGCTTTCTGTGTGGATAATTTGTTTCATCTAATTCTGTAATAATAAATTCAAAAAAAAAGGCTTACCGTTTTGAACGGTAAGCCTTAAATATTGTTGTTAATCATTGATTACACGACAATACGACATCAACCGCTTTTCCTAAAGGAGAGCTAAGTCTTCGTCGTCGTATGCTGTGAAATAAAATCATTTGTTCTGTTTTATACTATTAATTTGTTTTCAAAAAAAAGGCTTTCCGATATGGAAAGCTTGGAAAATAATTACGCCAATGCTTATGCCTTATCGTTTGGATAAAGATCTAATACAACGTCGTCGAATAATTTGTAAATTTTCCATGCTTCTTCTCTTTTGTTGAGTACAAAGATAAACGCAAATAATGCTTAAATCCTAATAAAAACACTCTTTTTTTTATCACATACCTATTTGTAACCTTTGCGTAGATATTTTATGCTGTTTTTTCTAAAACAAGCTATCAAATATCTATATTACTCTTTTAAAAATCTATAATTCTATAATTAACAGATCTTTAAATTTTAGATCTGAGACATTAGACTGGATTAATGATATTGTTGTGTGTTAGCCTGAAAAACAAAAACTTAACGAACTATTGATAGTAATAAAAATCTCAACATAGACACTTTACAAAACTCATATCTCTCATCTAAGCAAAGACTGTGTTATAGTTTTTTAACACATCAAAAGCCTATTCTTAATAACTATTTCTAAATTTCGCCGTAGAATTGCATTAAGTATCAATAAATTAAAAGATTTGAAAATATCATGGAGTTAAAAAAAATTGTTGGATTTGTGTTGTTGGGCTTAACTGTTGTTACTTTCTTCCTTTATCTCTCTTTACCTTTTATTTTAGCAGGTTCTAATAAAATTCTTCTTCTTACAGCCTCTGTTTACCTACTTAATAAAGTTTTCTTTTATTCCTCTATCTATATTTTTGGGAAGCAATTTATTTCAAAAGTGGGTAAATACTTTCCTAAATGGATTGAAAGGCGATTATTAAAAATTTTAAAAGTAAAACCTGTTGTTGAAAATAATAATTAAACGTTTCCATAGTATTGCTAATTAACATAAATATTTAATCAAATTTTCTTTACTTTCAACATGAATCTATTTTCTTCTTTTTATAAATCCCTGTAAATCATGAAAACCTTTGCAATGATAAATATCATGATTTTTTCATTTTTCAAACGTTTCCGTAATCCTACTGAACAATAATAATTGCATATGTCGATTTATTTAGTTTATATTTGTGTAACGGATTAGACAAGCAAAAAATTAACCACCTCCAAACTTGGGTGTTTCTTAAGTAAGGACTACGACTATCGGATTTTTAAAAGTCGTTACCAAATGATATAGAATGGGGATTTCTATACATTTCTTTATGTCCTTAAGTTTAAAAGACAAAATCACTACCTGGCTTCGCACTAAAAATTGCCTATGCGAAACCTTAGACCAAAACAACAGGGTCTTTACGACCCTGAGAATGAACATGACAACTGTGGAATTGGCTTTGTAGCCAATATTAAAGGAAAAAAATCTTTCGAGATAATTACTCGTGGACTGGAGGTGCTATGCAATATGGAACACCGTGGGGCTCGTGGTGCCGATAATGTTAGTGGTGATGGTGCTGGTATTTTAATGCAGTTGCCTCACAAATTCTACAAGAAAATTGGACTTGACCTTCCATTGGAAGGAAAATATGGTACTGGCTTAATCTTTTTACCAAAAGACGAGACCGAAGAAAAATTCTGCTTAGAAGTTCTTATCCAAATTTTGGAAGAAGAAGGATTGGAATTTCTTCAATTACGTGATGTCCCTACAGACACCAACGCAATTGGGGAAATTGCAAGACAATCGGAACCAACAATCAAACAGATTTTTGTTGGTGGAAATTTCGAACAGGATGATTTGGAACGAAGACTCTATTTGGCAAGAAAACAAGCTGAAAGCTATGTTCGTGCAACCAAAATGAAGGAAAAGGAAATGTTCTACATGCCAAGTCTTTCCTCAAAAGTTTTGGTATACAAAGGAATGTTTGCCAGTGATCAATTAGGAAAGTACTATGCTGATCTTCAGGATTCACGAATGGAAAGTGCTATCGCGATGGTTCACTCTCGATTTAGCACCAATACTTTTCCTTCATGGGATTTAGCTCAACCATTCCGAATTGTTGCACACAATGGTGAAATTAATACAATTAAAGGAAATCGTTTGTGGATGCAAGCCCGTGAATCTCTTTTAAAATCAGAGATGTATGGTGATGATATTAAAAAACTATTTCCTGTTGTTGAACCAAATAAAAGTGATTCTGCATCTTTCGATAATGTTCTGGAATTTTTATTCTTAACCGGAAGAAGTTTACCGCATGCATTAAGTATGATGGTTCCTGAATCTTGGAATGAGAAAAATCCAATTCCTGAAAGTTTAAAAGCTTTTTATGAGTATCATTCCACCTTTATGGAGCCATGGGATGGACCTGCTTCTCTTGTTTTTTCCGATGGAAGATATATTGGAGGAACATTGGATCGAAACGGATTACGTCCTTCCCGTTATGTAATTACCCAAGATGACATGATTGTAATGGGTTCTGAAGTTGGTATTCAACAATTCAAGCCTGAAGAAATAAAGGAAAAAGGAAGATTAAGACCAGGTAAATTATTACTTGTTGATACTCAGCTTGGTATAATCATACCTGATCAAGAAGTAAAGTCTCAATTAACTTATCGTAACCCTTACCAGAATTGGTTAAAAGAAAATCGTTTGGATTTAAAGGCTATTCCTGTTGAAAAACGTGTTCCATCTGATATTGGTGAACAATTTGATATTTGTCAGAAGACATTTAATTATTGCAAGGAAGATTTTGAAAGAGTCCTCCTTCCAATGGCTACAGGTGGACAAGAACCTGTGGGATCAATGGGTAATGATTCACCAATTCCCGTATTATCACCAAAACCTCAGCTGTTTTTTAATTATTTCCGTCAGTTATTTGCTCAGGTAACCAACCCTCCTATCGATTCAATTCGCGAGAACTTGGTAATGGACCTGACCAATTACATTGGATCGGTTCAAAAGAATTTGTTGGACGAAACCGCTCAGCATTGTAAGTTGATTCGTTTCAAGAGTCCGCTGATTACGAATACCGACCTTGGTAAAATTAAGAAGTTAAAGCACGAAGAGTTCAGACATAAATCCATTGATATGCTATTTAAAGCATCTGATAATGGAGCTGGCTTAGAAACTGCTTTGGATAATATTTGTCAATTGGCTGAAAAGGCCGTTGATGAGCAGAAGAATTATATTATTCTAACGGACAGGAACATCTCTAGTTCAATGGCTCCTATTCCTGTTCTTTTAGCAGTTGCCGCTGTTCATCATCATTTGATAAAGAAAAGAAAGAGAATGCAGATCGGTCTTGTTGTGGAAACAGGTGAGGCTCGTGAAGTAAATCATATCGCTTTATTGATAGCCTACGGTGCCAGTGTTATTAATCCATACATGAGTTATGCGGTTATTGATAAATTGGTGAAAGATGGAAGAATTAGCCTTGAATACAAAACTGCTCGAAAAAACTATATAAAAGCCGTTGATAAAGGTCTGCTTAAGGTGATGTCTAAAATGGGTATATCAACCATTGGAAGTTATCTTGGCGCGCAAATTTACGAGGCTTTAGGAGTTAGTAAAGAAGTTATTGACAAATATTTTACTGGTACTATTTCCAGAATTGAAGGAATTGGTCTTAAAGAAATTTCAGAAGAAGTTTTGTGTCATCACAAAAAAGCTTATTCAGAGGAAGATCCTTTCGATAATCAGAATTTATTGACTAATAATGGAAATATCCATTATAGAAAGGATGGAGAACCACATAGTTGGAATCCAGAAACTATTGGACTTTTACAATGGTCAACCAGAACAAATAATTTCAGCAAATTTAAGGAATACAGTACTATTGTAAATAAAGAAACTGCTTCCCCTAACTTCCTGAGAGGATTCTTTGAATATAAACAGAATCCAATTGATATCAGTGAGGTTGAACCTGTAGAAAATATCATGAAGAGGTTTTGTACTGGTGCCATGTCTTATGGTTCCATATCGAAAGAAGCTCATGAGGCTCTTGCAATTGCAATGAATAAAATAGGAGGGCGAAGCAATACTGGAGAAGGTGGTGAAAATTCTAAACGTTTTTATTCTAGTGCAAGAAGCTCTATCAAGCAAATAGCATCTGGTAGATTTGGTGTAAATACCGAATATCTTGTAAACGCAGATGAATTACAGATAAAAGTAGCTCAAGGTGCGAAGCCGGGAGAAGGTGGTCAGCTACCTGGATTTAAAGTCGATAACATTATCGCTAAGTTGAGAAATTCGACTCCTGGAATTACTTTAATCTCTCCTCCTCCACATCATGATATCTACTCAATTGAAGATTTAGCACAATTGATTTACGATCTGAAAAATGTAAATCCGACTGCTTGTGTTAGTGTGAAGTTAGTATCAGAAAATGGAGTTGGAACTGTTGCTGCTGGTGTTGCTAAAGCAAATGCTGACCTAATTGTAATTGCTGGTAGTGAAGGTGGTACGGGTGCAAGTCCGTTGGGTTCTATAAAACACACTGGATTACCAGTTGAATTAGGATTAGCCGAAACGCAGCAAACACTTGTAATGAATGATTTACGAGGTAGAATAAAACTACAAACAGATGGTCAGTTGAAAACTGGTCGAGACATTATTTCAATGGCTCTATTGGGAGCTGAAGAATTTGGATTCGCAACAAGCGCCTTGGTTGTATTAGGCTGTGTTATGATGCGTAAATGTCACCTAAACACATGTCCTGTAGGCATCGCAACTCAAGACAAGGAGCTTAGAGAAAAATTTCTCGGACGTTCAGAATGGTTGGTTAACTATTTCACTTTCCTAGGAGAAGAGTGTCGTGAATTAATGGCTGAACTTGGAATTCGAAAATTTGATGATTTGGTTGGCCGATCCGATTTACTTGAAAAAAGTAAGAATATTAATGGTTGGAAAGCAAAGACAGTTGACATTAAAAACCTAATTCACTTACCAAAAACTGATGGGCACACAATAAATGGTGCAAACTCTCAAATAAAGTCAATTGGCAAGGTTCTTGATCATGAATTGATCAAACTATCGGCCAAAGCACTACATGACGGAGAAAAAGTATGGATAGATAAGAAAATTACCAATACAGACAGAACTACAGGTGGCATGCTTTCAGGTAAAGTTGCTTTATTGAAACCTAAAAAAACTCTGGAAGAGGATACTATTCATTGTATTTTCAGAGGATCATCAGGACAAAGCTTTGGTGCTTTCTTAGAGAAAGGAATAACATTCCGTTTGGTTGGTGATTCTAATGATTATTTTGGAAAAGGTTTATCTGGTGGAAAAATAGTTGTGTATCCTTCTGAGAAGAGCAAATTTAAACCTGAGGAGCAAATTATTATTGGTAACACTGCACTTTATGGTGCAACCAGTGGATCTGCATTTATTAGAGGAATGGCTGGAGAACGTTTTTGTGTTCGTAATTCTGGAGGAAAAGCGGTTGTAGAAGGTGTTGGTGATCACGGTTGTGAATACATGACTGGAGGCAGAGTTGTAATTCTTGGAAATACAGGAAGAAATTTTGCTGCCGGAATGAGTGGAGGAATAGCTTACGTTTTAAACATGGAAGGACGCTTGGATTATTTCTGTAACAAGAGTCTTGTTTCTCTGGAACCAGTTGAGAATCTGCAAGATATTCACGAGCTTCAAGGAATGATCCACGAACATTTGTTATTAACTCAGAGTAGTGTAGCTTCTAAAGTACTTACTCATTGGGAAGAATACTTACCACATTTTGTGAAAGTTATTCCTTATGAATACAAAAAAGTTCTTGAGGAGAAAAAACTGAAGAAGATTCGCCGAAAATTAAAACAGGCGCAATCACAAACAGAAATTCACGAGTAATTGAATTTACAGGAAAGGTGAAAGTATTAGGTGAACCTTTCCTTTAATTACTACACTATTCATTAACAAACAGAACGATTATGGGAAATCCGAAAGGTTTTTTAGAAATAAAAAGAAAAGAAGCCGGCTATCGTCCGGTAAGAGATAGAGTTGGAGATTTTGGTGAAGTAGAGCAAACATTAAATCTTGACGACAGAATAGATCAGGCGGCCAGATGTATGGACTGTGGTGTTCCTTTCTGTCATTGGGCCTGCCCTACTGCCAGTAAAATTCCAGAATGGCAAGATGCTGTTTACAGAGAGAACTGGGAAGAAGCAAGCCTAATTTTACATTCAACAAATAGTTTTCCTGAATTTACAGGTAGAGTATGTCCTGCGCCATGTGAAAAATCATGTGTGTTGGCACTGCAAAATTCGCCGGTAACCATTCGTGAAAATGAAGCATCCATCATCGAAAAAGCATTTGAATATGGATATATCAAAGCCAGACCTCCAAAAAAACGTACCAATAAGAAAATCGCTGTAATTGGATCCGGACCAGCAGGTTTGTCTGTGGCAGATCTGCTAAACAGAGCTGGACACAATGTTACGGTATTTGAAAAAGATGATGCCATTGGCGGATTACTTCGCTACGGAATACCTGATTTCAAGTTAGATAAAAGTGTAATTGATCGTAGATTGGAAATTTTTACTGAAGAAGGAATCGAATTCAAAACCAATCAGGATGTAGGCGGAGTTGTTTCCATTAAAAAATTGGAAGCAGAATACGATGCGATTTGTTTGGCAATTGGTGCTATGAAACCTCGTGATTTGCCAATAAAAGGTCGTGAACTTAAAGGTGTTTATTACGCGATGGACTTTCTGAAGCAACAAAATAAGGTGATTCGTGGAGATGAATTTAGCAAACAAGAAAGAATATCTGCTAAAGGTAAAAATGTTGTTGTAATTGGCGGTGGAGATACTGGTTCAGATTGTGTTGGTACTTCTATTCGTCAGAAAGCAAAATCTGTATTGCAGATAGAATTAATGCCAAAACCACCTGAGGAAAGAAAAGAAACCAATCCTTGGCCTTATTGGCCTGAAACATTACGAACATCAAGTTCACATCTTGAAGGCTGTGAACGTAGATGGTCAATCGGTTCTAAAGAACTGAAAGGAGAAGAAGGAAAGGTGAATAAGCTAACTATCACACAAATTGAATGGACTAAAGATGATAAAGGTCAATTTAAAATGAATGATGTTCCTGGAACTGAAGAAACTATTGATGCTGATTTAGTTTTATTAGCAATGGGATTTGTTCATCCTATACATGACGGATTAGTAAATGAATTGGGGCTGGAACTAGACGGAAGAGGTAATATTAAGACTGATGCAAATGGTCAAACTTCAAATTCGAAAATTTTCTGTTCTGGCGATGCTGCATCTGGTGCAAGTTTAGTCGTTCGTGCATTGGATCATGGACGCAAAACAGCTCAAGCAATGCATAAATATTTAAGAGCTTAAAAAATGTAATAAGTTACACTAAACATAGGCAGTTAAGTGGTAAGAACCGATAGTTTAATCTCGACAAAGATAGCTATCGGTTCTTTGTATATAAACAAATAAGGAATGCTCAAAATGAACATTCCTTATCTTGCTCTTAATAAAATCCAATTCACTTTCGTAATTTACAACCACACAAATTACAAATTTTATCTTTATTGAAACTGATTAAACCTTTAATAAAATCAACTTCAATAGTATTAGCTGTCTTTAAATTTCTAAAAACAACTAAAATATTCTAATTATGGATTTAGTGAATTTGCTTGATCAACAATTGCACTATTACCAATACCATATTGCATTACAACACTTGAATGATAATTACCTGATTGATAAACTTCTGCTACATTGTCAGAACCATCCTGTAAAATTCCAGAATAATTAAAATCTCCAAATTGAGTAACTACAGCAACATTATTATTACCATTGTATTGCAGAATAACAGATTCGTTAAGCTCACCATCTTGAAAAACATCAGCAATTGAGTTTGTTACTTCCTCTTGTAAGATACCAGAATAGTTACCATAACCCAATTGACCTACACTAGCTAAATTCGCTCCGCCACCAATCTGATAAGTTTCAGTATAATTCATTGTTCCCTCCTGCAATACAAAAATGGTGTTGTTTATTCCATCAATTTGTTTAGTATATGAATAATTTCCATCACCAATTTGAAATACCTCAGCAAGATTTCCCTCACCGCCTACTTGTTGCATCATTACAGTATTTTCATTACCTGCCTGCTCTGCGTACGCTTCGTTACCTAAACCATCTGTCTGAATAGCTTCTGCAATATTAAAATCTCCTAGCTGAACTAATCCTGCCCAATTTAACTCTCCTCGCAATTGAGTAATCGATGCATCATTATCATTCCCAATCTGAGCTATTCCAGCAAAATTTTCAGATCCTTCTTCTTGATAAATATTTGCCCAATTCCAGTCACCTTCTTGCCCAACATAAGCACTATTCATAACACCCTCATATTGGTCTATATATGCAGTATTGCTATTCTCATATTGCTCTACTTCTATATCGTTACCTGCTCCACCAATTTGAGTTGTAAATGCCCAATTATCAAATCCAGTCTGAGTTACATAAGACGTATTAAATTCGCCACCTTCTTGATAAACATCTGCTAAATTTAGCGATCCATCTTCAATAATAGCAGCCCAATTTGCATATCCATCAAATTGACTAATTCTGGCCTCATTGAATTCTCCCGTTTGAATAATAGCACCAAAATCAACATAACCATCAGCTTGATCAACTTTTGCCCAGTTATAATCACCTAATTGATCAATTAATGCGTCTGAATAAAAATTGTTTACTTGTTCAACGTAGGAAATATTGAAATCTCCTACTTGAATTACATTTGCGATGTCCCAAACACTATTTTGATATACAGAAGAGAAATTTAAGAATCCGTCTTGCTCAACATAAGCTTCTACCCAATCACTACTAATTTGATCAATAAAAGAAAAATTTAAATTGCCAAATTGAGTAGTAGCAGCAATGTTTAATTGTCCCGATTGATTGATCTCACTGTAATTCCAAACACCAACCTGCTCAACCGTTGCTTCTTGGTCTGTTCCATCTTGTATAACCTCTGAAAGGTTAGCTTGAGCTAAAGATACACTTGCAGCAAGAACTACAGTGATCATAATTAACATTAATTTTTTCATCGTTGTATTTTTTAAGGTTTAAATGAATATTTCGATAAAGTTTTTATTGAATAGTTATGGTTGTAATTTGAAAAATTCAAAACTTCATCAGGTTTATATCGTTTATTTTTCAATTAATTTTTCACAAAAAAAAGATGCATTCTTATTTTCAATTGTATATAATCGAATTAATGGATGGTAGCTTTCACCCAATATATTTTTTACTGATTGACTGAAAATAATATGAATAGCTATGGGTAAATTGAAAACCAGAGGATATGATATTTTATCTCTTCGAATAGGAGATTGCACTAAGTGATATAGTTGAATACCACAATTAACAAGGAATAATCTAAAAAAATTATGTGCGTTATTCACAGTTGTATTTTAAGGTTTATTCTTAAATGTTAAATAAAAATAAATGTTTCTTACTGGTACTAGGACAAATCATAACTTTTAACGTTTTAAAATCATAATAAAGCACCATTATCTTCTCTTTAATCAACAAAATAAATTTACTGAAGTCACAGTACATGATCTAGTCATTTTACACTAACGCACCTAAAATAACAATCAGGGTGGTTTTTCTGTAGATTAAAATATAAAACAGCTTATAAATAGTGCTTATTATTAATTTTAATTAAACAAACTACTTCGATTTGGCATATTCATCATAAGAAATAACAAGAGTGTTTTAAAACAATTATTCTGTTAGCGAATCCAATAAAACTTCTGTACCACTAATAAAAAGGCATAATTTTATTAGTAAATTTACATTTCTGGTACAAGCTTAAATTTTTAGTGAAAAAAACATGAGTAAAAGAGACTTAAAAGAATATCTTCAGCATCTGAATAAAAATCAACTTCAAGAACAAATTACCGATCTTTATTCCAGGTTTAAAGATGTAAAGGAGTTTTACGATTTTGCATTTAATCCTCAGGAAAACAAATTACTGGAAGAGTGTAAATTCAAAGTTTCGAAAGAATACTTTCCTGTATCGAGCCGTAAAGCGAAAATGAGACGCTCAGTGGCTCAAAAATTCATTCGCCACTTTAAAAAACTTGGTGTAGAACCAAACTTGATTGCTGATGTAATGCTCTATCACATTGAAATTGCAATAACTTATACTTCAGAGAAATACGTTAAGCAGGAAGCCTTTTATAAAAGTATGCTTAAATCATTTGCCGAGGCTGTTACGTATATCAATGAAAATGGGATTAGAAACGAATATAACAATCGACTAATTCGAATTGCAGATGATGTGACAGAACAGAATTGGATTGGTTGGCGAGGATTCGAAAGGTTAATCAAATAAACAAATCTATTCCACTTATTTATATTAAATCACTAATTACATCCCGAACAGAGCGAATGCTTTTGACAGCATCGATGCTTGGCCCTGCGCACCACACATTTTGATAGCTTGCTTTAAATGCTGATTTTTTCACCTTATTCATCCCTTGCCAGGCAAGAATCAGTTTTGCATATTTCTTAAGAATAGGACTATTAGCAACCAACCATTCCAAAAAATTAGCTTTCGTGCCTATCCTCTGTACATAGGAAGTATTAATTACTGTGAGTGGTGATCCTGTTAATTTTGTTGATTTCACAATATCTGTTGAAGCATATTGAATTATGGCTTGCTTGTACTCCTGAGAAACATCAGATTCGTGAGTGGCAATAAAAACAGTTCCAACAGAAACTCCTGAGGCACCCCACTCTATCATTTGTTTAACATGCATTTTATTGCTAATGCCTCCAGCAGAAATAATCGGTAATGTGGTAGAGCGAATCAATTGAGATATTAATTTTTTTGCGGAAAAATCACCACAATGCCCACCAGCTTGCGAATTAACTGCAATAATCGCATCTGCTCCCAATTGCTCTGCTTTTTGAGCATAAACGACATCTGTAACATCACAAAAAACCTTAATTCCTAACGGTTTGCAAGCAATTATAACATCTTTTGGATTTCCTAAGGAGGTAATGATAAAATCCACATTTAACTCAAGTAAAGTTTTTAATTGAGTTCTATATTTAGGATTGGATTTATTCACAATTAAATTGATACCAAATGGTTTTAATGTCGCCTTCCTTATTTCCAATATGGCCTCTCGTAATTCCTTATTTGTGCGATAATTGAGAGCAGGAATAGCTGCAGTACAACCACATTGCAAAGCCGCAATTACCATTTTGGCATTGGATATTAAAAACATTGGAGCAAGAAGTATTGGATGCTTAATTCCCAGAATTTGGCTAAGAGTGTATCGTTGCTTCATAGTAAGACAATTGAGTGAAAGAAGATACAAAGAAAATCTTGAACCGGATGTTTCGAATTAATGCAAAAAAAAAAAGATCAACACTTTCGTATCGATCTTTTGTACGGATGAAGGGACTCGAACCCCCACGCCTCTCGGCACTAGATCCTAAGTCTAGCGCGGCTACCAATTACGCCACATCCGCGTTTCATTTGATTGCGATGCAAAGATGGGGATTTTTTCTTTCCCTTCAAACATTTTCAAAAGAAAAATATCACTACAACTCTTTATTAATAGGCAATACAGGACTAAACTTGCTGAATTTCAAGTTCATCACATTGTCAATAAAAAATAAAATTTCATGAATGTTACATCAATTAATTAAAACAAGAAGGCCGAAACTCACGCTTCAGCCTTCAAAAAATTAATTAAACTATGAAAAACGTTTATTTTGTTGATTTATTATTAACTATTTTTAAGATAATAAATCCTAATAGGCCTGACATAACTGATGCTATTAGCACAGCAATTTTTGCTTGATTTAAAATCATTGGATCAGAAAAGGCAAGTTGAGAAACAAAGAAGGACATGGTAAAACCAATTCCACCCAGAAAACCGATTCCAATAATCTGGGACCAACAAATTTTTTGAGGTTTCTGAGCTATGCCTATTTTTACGCCTAAATAGGAAAACAGAAAAATACCTAGAGGTTTACCCAGAAACAGACCTAAAATTATACCAAGAGAGATAGGATCAAAAACTTTACTCATTAAATCTCCATTTATAATTACTCCTGCATTGGAAAAAGCAAATAGAGGGACGATTAAGTAGGCTACCCATGGATGAAACAAATGTTCTAATCTTTGTAATGGTGATATTACCTCAATGCAATTCCCTTTTACTGCTGTAATTGAAGATTGTATATTTTTCTCTTTTGATTTTTTATCTTTTACAAGAGTAGTTCCAAGTTGTTCCAATAGAACTATATTGGATCGAATGAATTCAAAAACATCCCGATTTGCTCTGGCGGGTATTGTGAAGGCTAATAGAATACCTGCAAGTGTTGCATGAACACCCGATTTTAGCAGGGCAAACCAGAGCAACACACCCAAAAATAGAAAAACAGGCAGGCTTCTGACTTTTAACAAATTAATGATCCACAAAACGGCATATATACCACCACCATAAAGAAGATATACCCAATCTATTTCACTTGTATAATAAAGAGCAATTACAATTACGGCACCTATATCATCAACAATTGCAATAGAGGTTAACAGAAGTTTAAGTGAAGTAGGAATTCTTTTACCCAGAAGAAGAAGTATTCCTAAAGCAAAGGCAATATCTGTAGCCATCGGGATTCCCCAGCCATGTGTTCCTGATCCTGTTTGATTCAAACTAATATATACCAATGCAGGTATTACCATACCTCCAATAGCCCCAAAAATAGGTAAACTGGCTTTTTTTACCGACGACAAACCTCCTGTAAGTAATTCTCTTTTTATTTCCAATCCTACGACAAAGAAGAAAACCGCCATTAAACCGTCATTAATCCAATGCAGTAGACTCTTGCTAAATCCCCAATCACCAAATTTAATCCCGAAATTCTGTTTCCAGTAGGCTAAAAAGGATTCTCCAAATATAGAATTGGTCAAGCCTATGGCCAGAATGGTAAAAAACATCAAAACAATTCCTCCAAATGCTTCCAGTCTTACAAATTCAACAAGAGGATCCTTAATTCTATCAAATATTCGTTTTTTCTTCAAAAATTGTATCATTATTTCTTTTTAATTCTCACTCAAAATCAATCCTAACTCTAATAGGGAAATTAAACCGACACTAAACATCCAATTGGTTTAATATCTCACGAAAGTAGGCGTAAAACGAGAAGTAGACAATGGGGAAATCCCTACTTATGAGTAAGAATTACAATAAAATAAAACATGTGGTTTCATACAGATGTTGATTATCTGTATGAACATTTATTGAAATAATTACACTTCTGAAAAAGCAGATTAGAAATTCACTATTTGGTGTTTAAAGCTATAGATCACCAAATTTACAGTATTTAAGGCGCCTGTCTTTTGAAAAAGACTGCTTTTGTGTTTTTCCACTGTTTTAGTACTTATAAAAGTTTTTTCTGCAATTTCTTTATTCCCGAATCCTTTGCAAATTAATTCAAGAATTTCTTTCTCGCGATCGGTAAATACCGGCAATTCCATTTGTTGAATTTTCCGACTTCGAAGGATATTTAACTTCTCAGATAGTAATGCCACAATTTCAGATGAGAAATAGTTTCCCCCTGAGTATACTTTCAAAATAGCTTTTTCGAACTCCTCTAAATCCGCATTCTTCAACATATAAGCTTCAACTCCTGCCATTAACATTTGCTCCAGGTAATCATCATCGAGAAAGGTAGTAAGCGCAATAATTTTAAGATCGGGATATTTCTTTAGTGCTCTTTTACTTGCTTCCACTCCATCAACACGAGGCATATTAATGTCCATGAAAATAATATCAGGAATATGAACCTCAAGCACTTTTAACAATTCCAAACCATTCGAGGCTTCATCAATCACTTCAACATATGGGAAACTTTGTAGCAAAAGACGAAATCCGTCTCTAAATATCTTATGATCGTCGACCAAAATAACTTTAATTGTTTCCATATTATTTACTTTTCAATTCCTAATTCAATTGTGATTTCGAATCCGTTCCCCGGACCTGTATTAATTAAACAATCGCCTCCTATGGATTCAACCCGATCAATTATGTTCAGCAAGCCCATTCCCTTCATTTCATGCAATGATAACTTTCTGCTGTCAAAACCCAAACCATTATCCTGATAATGAAGGATAACTTTGGTATTACCATTTATAGTGATGAAAGCTTTGGTTGCATTTGCATGCTTTATGGTATTATTGATTAACTCACCAATAATTCGATAAAGAATTACCTCGGTACTCTTATTCATCTCTCCAATGTACTTCTTCGATTCCAGGTGGAGTTTAATATTGCCGATACTATTAACTCGTGCACAGAGTCTATTTAGGGATTCAACAAGATCATAACGATTTAAAATTGATGGATTCAGATTATTAATTACTTCGGAAACAGTTTGTAAAGCCTGATTTGATAAGGAGGTAATTTGACTTAGTTTAGCAAGTGTATTCACATCATCCTTAAATTCTTTCTCCAAAATCTTACTATAAAGGCCCACACTCGATAACATTGCCCCTAAACCATCGTGAAGATCCATTGCTATTCTGCGACGCTCACTTTGCTCCACTTTTATTGTATTGAGAAGAAGTATACGATTGGTTTTAATCAAAGAATCCATTAATCGAACTATTAAAACCAAACTAATAATAAGTATAATGAATATGCTGGTAAGAAGAATAAATATCTCACGCTTTAAGCGATAATTACTTTCGTTGATATTGGAATGCAGGGCTTTTTCATATTCATCAAATTTAAGTGTGAAATTAAGATATGAATCGGCTAAGTTTAATTCAAATCTATTCACATCCTTGTTTATTTTAGTACGAATAATGTCTTTAAGCTGATGAATTAACAGTCTTAATTCGGCGAGTTGATAAAGAAAGCTATTCTCCCTTTCTAATTTAATTGTTTTAGAGTCTGAAATTATTTGCTCGATATCTACTATATACTTATCGGCTCTTGCAAAACTCTCATAAACAGAACTATCGTTAATGGTTTTATTACCACTTAGAAGTTCTTCCATTTTAATTCTCCCATTAAAAACTTCTATTTCTACTTTCTCTGAAAATTCGATTAATTGGATGTGCTTAGAATCAAGCACAGCACTGGTTCTAAAAGTATAAATGATTCCTCCAAAGGCAAAAAAGCTAAAGAGTAATAAAACAAATATCACTTTTTGTTTAATAAAAAAACTCTTTTTTATTTTCATATTCCAAAAGCATTTCGGGTACTGTTCCACGAAGAAGAACAAACTTACGAATAATCTGCAAAGCTTTTACCTAGGCGATTTAGTTTTTGGAATTTTGTCGAGTATGATTTCAAAAATCACAAACCATATTATCGAAAACATCATACATTAACTATTTTTAGTTCGTGTTGCAAATAATATAAAACTATTAATTTCTAATTGGCAAATCAAATAAGGAAAGCTTACACGATATAACTATGTTTACACTATTTCATTGTATAATGTGAAGCCTTCCTTAGAATAATCACGGTCTCATTCCCAATTAACCAACTAAATTTATTTGTGATTATTCCCTATTTGATTTTACTATTTGTATTTTATTTATTGCTCTAATTTCATTACGATTTATTTAGTAATTGCCAATAATAATACCCTTACTTCTTACCAGCCACGTGTCCAGATAAGATTTCAAGCCACTACTAAACTTTCGATATCGATTTTGATCAAAAATCATTACTCTTGTCCCTTTTTCTTTTGCAAAATCATTAAATTCTTGCTGTCCGGTACTTGTTCCCAACTCTAAAAATAACAAACGGGCATTTCTGCAATTATCTTCATAGATTCTCTTTGATTTTTCAATGGTCTGTTGTGATTGCTTCAAGGAATTCACACACACCTGAAACAAAATTTTATTCTGAGCGGTTATATTACCAAGAGCTTTGAGAATCGATTGTGATGGGATATATGTATTGGATAACACAAAGCCATCTGCGATGAATTTAGTTCCTTGCAATCCTGACAGAATGTATAAGGGATGCCCAACCTTATCAATAACTTCAACGATTTTTGGATTCTCAGATACTCGGTATCCATCCTCATTGAGAGCCATAACTACTTGCCAATTTTCATTGGTATACAATTTACTTTTGAAAAATGTATTTAAATCGCCTTCAAAAGGCAATAGGTGAATTTGATCTGCTGAAAGAGAGTAGTGAGACAATAGCTTTCTTTTAAGCCCTTCCAGTTCATTTTCGGTATTTTCCTGAAGATACGGAGAAAGGTCTCGAACCATGGAAGAACCAAAATTTGGCCTTTGCCAGGTTTGAACAATACATATTTCTGAATTTGCTTTATAAAGATAATTCATAGCAAACTGTATTGCGTCCCAATTCCTGTCAGAAAAATCGGCAAGAATTAAAATCTTCTCGTTGCTTGGGTATGTTTCACTCACTAAGTGCATGTATCTAATTTTCGTAACAAAAGTACAGATCATGAAAATGAAATAAAACAGGGCTATTCCTACTTCGTGTAGGGGAATACCCTACTTTTAATTGTGCAAAAAAAATATGACTGATTCAATCTTAACCAATTAAACCGCATCATATTGAATAATAAAAACCGGGACACTTAGGCATTATCATTTCTAAATTTAGAAAATGATAATGTATTGCATTGTATTTTTCATACATTTGCGCAACGAATATTGAATCATGAAAAATCCATCAGCTTTACTGATTATTTTATCGCTGCTTTTTCTTGTAACACCAATCATACAACAAATGATTAAGGTAAAACAAGAAAACAAGCTTGCATTGGTGGCTGATATGATACCCGAAACAGATGAGTCTTCATCGGAATCCGGGGATACTGATGTAGAAGATTTGAATGTATATTTTAACAGTAAAATAGAATTTTATTTGTATGATACTGACAGTTCTGATAATTCAAACAAAGTTATAAATAATCCTTGTGGACAAAAACTTAAATCTCCGCCACCCAAATCCTAAATCCTCTTTGCCTTTAATAAATTTCGACAATTACAAATTTGTTTCAATGGATATTTAACTATTGATATTGGGCTGATTTGTTGGAATTTAGTTCACTATTACGTTGATGCAAAATAATATTTATGTATCTGATTACTATCAGATACATAATCAGGTTAAAGATAATTACCAAGCTTGCTTTTTGAAAAAAAATTCTGATTAAACAGATCAATTAATTAATGAAAACAAATATTGTGCGAAAAAATCGCAAACCAAAAATTCAACTTCTTCATCAATATTATTCATATACAGGTTTCTACCAATTTATTGGATCAACTCTAAAGAATGTTGCTGTTCCTTTTGCTGTGCTTGTTGCTCTCATTCTTTTTCTGGAATATTATGTGTTGGATTTTAATAGTTTGTTTCATGAAACCACTAAAGATTATTCACCAATCAGTGTATTCATGATCTTTTTTACTTCGGAATCTATATTAGGCTTAATTCCCCCCGAATTATTTATTGCCTGGGTAAAAACACTGCCTGATCCGAGCCTTAATCTTTCTTTACTGGCTCTACTCTCGTATCTGGGAGGTTGTGTGTCCTATTTTATTGGAAAAACCATACTTAGCATCCCTGCTGTTAAAAAAACGGTAGAGATCAAGATGCAAAAACACATTACTAATCTGAAAAAATGGGGTGGCTTGCTTATTGTTGTAGGAGCGCTGTTGCCATTACCATTTTCTATGGTGAGTATGGCTTCGGGGATTATCAATTTTAGCTTTAAAAGATATCTTTTATTTGGATTGTTCCGTTTTTTGAGGTTCATTCTGTTTGGTCTGGCCATTTTCAATATTATGAGTTGAAAATTCAACCAGTGTAATTTAATTGAATCAAATAGGCCCAATAAAAAAGATCGATACTCACGTACCGATCTTTTTTATGTCAATATCTTAAACAGTTTTTCTTACATCTCAATTGGTTCCATTACAAACACACCAAAACAGTCATGATCATCGTAACTATGACCTACGATCTGATTATTAGCATTCAGAGTTCCTTCCCAAGTATCCAAATGGTATTCAAATTCCTTTTCGACATCTAACAATTCAACTTTAGTTCCCGTCACTTTAAAATTAACACCGTCGAAACTACCTTCTACCTCCTGTTGAACTCTAAATGGAGTTTCATCATCAATTCTCTCCGTATAAACCATAACTCCTTTTATTATTTCGCCTTCCTGAATCAAGTCTGCAAAACCTTCATCCTTGCCAAAGCCAAAATCTTCATTAAAAGTCCAACGACCGGTTAGTGATTTCATATTATTAGTTGATTTAATCCTGTTTTACAATTCAAGCACAAAGGTAAAAGGATAAAGCAAAAAGAGTAATAGGAAGAGATGAAAAAAATAAAAGAACTACAGGCAATACAAGTTACAAAGATCCAGATTTAGTCCACATATACATTCATAATTAGCAATTCTCTTCTATCTTTGCAAAATATTATTACAATTGGATAACTATGATTGATCAATCTACTATATGTGCAATTTCTACGGCTCCAGGAAATGGAGCCATTGCAATTGTACGCCTTTCGGGAGCCGATGCGCTTACAATTTGCGATAAAGTATTTACTGCAGCTAGTTCAAAGAAAATTAGTAAGCAAAAGGCCAATACGGTTCATTTTGGTACTATTCAGGATGGTGATGACATTATTGACGAGGTTTTAGTTAGTATTTTTAAAGCCCCTCACTCCTACACAGGCGAAAACAGCATTGAAATTGCTTGTCATGGTGCTCCTTTTATTCAGTATCGCATTCTTCAGGTTTTACTAAAAAATGGTGCTCGCAGTGCTAATCCAGGGGAATATACACAACGTGCTTTTCTAAATGGAAAAATGGATCTTTCGCAAGCCGAAGCTGTCGCTGATTTAATAGCATCAAGTTCAGCCGCTGCTCATAAGGTGGCGTTACAGCAAATGCGTGGTGGTTTCTCTAACGAAATTGCCAATTTGCGTGGACGATTGCTAAATTTCATCTCCTTAATAGAATTGGAATTGGATTTTGGTGAAGAAGATGTAGAATTTGCAGATCGTACTCAACTAAGCAATTTGGTGAATGAAATCCAAAGCTTAATACAGAAGCTGGTTAATTCATTCGAACTGGGAAACGTGATTAAGAACGGTGTTCCTGTTGCCATTGTTGGAAACACAAATGTTGGTAAATCGACATTATTAAATGCTCTTTTGAATGAAGACCGTGCTATTGTTTCAGATATTGCCGGTACTACGCGTGATGTGATTGAAGATACCATTAACCTTGGCGGGATAACTTTTCGATTTATCGATACTGCAGGTATTCGAACCACTCTTGATAAAATTGAGAGCATGGGAATTGAGCGTACTTACAGCAAAATGAAACAAGCTCAAATCGTTCTTCTACTGATTGATGCCGACCGCAATATTGAAGATGTAAATGATTCGATTCTTAAGGTTAATCAAGCTATTGATCGTGAAGCTCAGCATTTGGTTATTTGTGTCAATAAAATTGATTTGATTCCAGATACACAAGGATTCGCCAACAGCTTAACAGGTGTGCAAACAGATGATAAAGTGCTTTTTATATCTGCAAAACAAAAACAAAATATCGATTTATTAACCAATGAACTGCTAAAAACAGTAAACATGGGTACTATTAACGAGCAAGATGTTATTGTAACTAACATTCGACATTTTGAGGCACTTAAGAATGCTTTGGGGAGTATCGATAGAGTTAACAGTGGTTTAGAAGGCCAAATCCCAACAGATTTCCTGGCTCAGGATATTCGTGAATGTCTTCATTTCCTTGGCGAGATAACTGGTGACATTAGTACTGATGAAGTGCTGGGGAATATCTTTAAGAATTTCTGCATCGGAAAGTAAAGGCAAAAAAAAGACATAAACTATCCATCCTTAAAAAGACTAACTAGAACACCGTCAACCCCTTATAATTAAGGGGTTTTATTTTTGCCAATCGTAATCCATCACAAACTCCTGTTTTTTGTATCTCATTTGTAATAGATGCTATTTATTCGTAACTTGTTAGTAGTCACATTTGCAAGTTAGTGTATTTATTAGACTTACATTGACTATAGTATAAGTGAGTAAACAAAAATTGGCGAAATGATGAGTAGTAATTTACAAATTGAAAAGACTTGTGTTTGGTGTAAACGGGTATTTATTGCAAAAATGACTACAACCAAGTATTGTTCCCACGCGTGCAATTCCAGTGCTTATAAAGCAAGAAAAAGAGAGGAGAAAGAGCAAAAGGATTCACGTCAGCGTATAATTGATTCTACGGATCAAACTTTAGAGATTCTTAGTACCAAAGAATTTCTCAAAGTAGCAGAAGCTTCTGTCTTGCTTGGCCTGTGCAGACAGACAATTTATAACCTGATCTACAGAGGGCAATTAAAAGCTTCCCAAATAACTCCCCGTATAACTCTGATCAAACGAAGGGACATTGATGAAATGTTTGCAAAAGCAAAATCACTTCAAATTAATCCAACTAAAAAAGTGGAAAAAGAACAGGAGTTTTATTCTTTCCCTGAAATTAAAGAACGATTTAATGTTGGCGATACCTGGGTGTACAAGATTCTTAGAGAAAAGAAGATTCCTAAAATAAAGAGGAAAGGAAAAAGCTATTACAGCAAAACCCATGTTGATAATCACTTTAAAAGAAATAATACTGAAAACATCCAAGAAATTAACGACTGGGCAAAGATTGTTGAACTCTGTAAAGAATTAAACATGACTGAAACTGCCATCTATTCCCTTGTATCCAGAACCGGAGTTCCAAAAAAAAGAGATGGTAGACATATGCTTTATTCCCGGCAGACTATTTTAAAGGAAAAAGGCCTGATAAAAGAAAAGGAACCACAATATTATACAACTAAGGAGGCCATGTTGAAATTTAAAATTTCAAGAGACAGCCTATATGCTCTCATAAAAAAGTACAGCATTGAAAAAATAAAAGCTGGACGATATATCAAAGTTTCCAAGACTGAATTAGACAAGCTTCTTAATCCAAAACTTTAACAGCATGGCATGCACAAAAGTTACTTTACGAAAAAAGGCCATTACTAAGGGCAGATATTCATTATACCTTGATTTCTATCCAGCAATTCGGAATCCTGCCACCATGAAAATGACGAGAAGAGAGAATTTAGGCATTTACATTTTCGAGGAACCCAAAACCATTATGGAAAAGGAATACAATAATGAGATACTTCAAAAAGCGGAAGGCATCAGGGCGATTCGTGTACAATCCCTGCTTAATGAAGAATTTGACTTCCTTGACAAGCACAAACAAAAAGCCAATTTTCTGGATTTCTTTTCTGGAATTGCTTTAAACAAAGACCAAAAATGGATGATAGTAAATGCCCATTTCTCAAACTTTGTAAAAGGACAGTGCCGATTTGAAGATGTCACTGTTGATTTATGCAGAAAATTCAGAATATATCTATTAAACACCAAACAACTCAAACATAAAAAACTAAGAGTCTCAAAAAACTCTGCAGCCAGTTACTTTTCAACCTTTAGAGCGCTTTTAAAGATCGCTTACAGAGACAAATATATTCCTGAAAATAGTAATGACTTTCTGGAAAAAATTGATATTGAAGATACCAAAAGGGAATACCTGACACTTGATGAATTAAAGCTATTGGCCAATACTCCGTGTGAGATACCTGTATTGAAATCTGCATCCTTATTTGCATGCCTAACCGGATTGCGCATTAGCGACGTTCGTAAATTAGACTGGAGTGAAATTGTTTTAGCTTCTGATGGAGGGTATTGTATGAGAATCCGAACTGAAAAAACAGAAACGGAGACTACTCTCCCACTTAGTAAAGAAGCTCTTGAACTATGCGGAAAACCAGAAATTGGTGAAGTATTTAAAGGTTTGGAGCGAAGTATGATCTATCATTCATTAAAAAAATGGATTGCACAAGCTGGTATCAATAAGAAAATAACATTCCACTGTTTTCGTCACACTTTTGCAACATTACAAATTGCCTTGGGTACAGATATTTACACTGTATCCAAAATGCTAACCCACAAGAACGTTTCTACCACTCAGATCTATGCTGATCTGGTTAGTTCAAAGGGTTAAGTTCTAATTAGAACAGCATTTTGTTTGAATAATTCATAAATGTTATATGCTTGATCAG
>JAESUW010000026.1 GCA_016760525.1 Labilibaculum sp. | reverse complement strand
TTATTGAGTATTACTCAAACCATTTAGCCAAACCAATGAAATGGAAATTTAAAGGGTATAATTATAATACATAAATGTATTTCTGAATTGATGCACTAGTATCTCATTGATAAAAACAGGCATAGAATACAACAGAACCAAAGCTACTACAAGCGAAGGCTAGCCAAAGTTAAATGACTTTTAGTTTAATCAAATTCTATAATTGTCTTTTTATAATCTCTTGGAGATATCCCCGTAAGACGTTTGAAGTATTTTCCAAAGGATGATTGCGTAGTAAAATTTAATTCATAACTAATTTGCTGTATATTCATATTCGTAGAACTCATCAGTGCTTTAGCTTCTAAAATAACTCTATTATTGATCCAATCACCTGCATATAAATTACTCTGCTTTTTAATAATGGAAGATAAATATTTAGGTGTCCGATTTAATTGTACAGCATAAAACTCAATTCTTCGATTTGTCTTAAAATGAGCTTCAACGAGATTTGTAAACTGTTTTACTATCACATCTGTCGTATTCTTTTCAGGTTCCTTCGACAGTTTATGAATGTAGTAACCTCGAAGATAAAAGATTGCGATAGTTAAATTTCTAGCTATTTCCAATTGGTATGGATTATCATTCAATTTCATCGTTTTTTCCATAAACCTGTAATAATCCGTAAAAGACTCTACTTCATCTTCGGATAAAGAAACACAAGCATTTCGAGCAATAGAATTGGATAGTTGGAATTTCTTTCCAATCTCCAAACTTTTCACAAAATCTTTTGAAAATGCAATAAAGAGCACTTTAAAATCGGCACTTGTATTTCCATATTCTATTGTTTGATTGGGAAGGAAGAACAATAAACAAGGAGCTTTCAATTCATATCTGATTAGATTTACACTAATTATTGCACTTCCTTTTGTGCAAATGGCAACTGATATCAAATCCATTTTAAATGGTTCTTTTATACTAAAAGGAATAAGTGGTTTTTCCTGCAATATAATATCATCTTCAATCAAAACAAGTGAATTTTCTGTTTTGATATTTGAACTCACTTTGAATCTGTCAGTCATATTTTGTATTTAGCTTTTAGTAATGCAAAATTAGCCATTTGGTCGGATTTACATCTTCTTATTGCGACCTAAAGCCCATTAAAATATCCGTTTCGCCTTTTTATTTAAATATATCAACAATATATTTGCCACATAATAAAAGTGATGTTTTTTTAAAATGATTTAATATGGATATTAATTTAGAAAAAAAATTCCCGAGTATTTTTTTATTTATTCTAGCCCTAGGATTACATTCTATGGTTTTTTCACAGACCGAAACGGATTCATTGTCAAAAGAACTAAGGCATTACGTAGCACGTAACTTTTCAGAAGCTCGTACCTTCAATCTTTATTGGGAAACGGGTCCATCCCACTCATACACTCTAAAACAAAATGGTAGAGCTATCGAAAATGAAAAAATACAAACGGAGCAAATTGTAAAATTTCAAACTACAATTCCTATTCTCTTACATAAGAAATTTTCATTGTATGCAAATGGTCAAGCCAATTTTTACATGTTTGATGTTTCAAATGATTCAGGCGGATCTATGTCATCCTTGTTTTCCAACGATGAAGAAAGTCATCAATATTATAAAGCGGGTATCAGCAGTGTATATAAAACAAGATTCGTTACGAAACCTTTAATTATAAGCACTACAATTTCGGGAGATGCTTGGAATAAAAGTTTTGAGAAAATACATGCTACTCTTTCCGCTATATCAATTCTAAAATCTTCAAAGAGTACAACATTTGGTGTTGGTTTACATGCAATGTCTTTATATAGTCAAATCCCAATATTGCCTCTCATTATCTATGGGCATCAATTCAATCCGAATTTAAGTATTGATGTAGTATTGCCTAACAGAGCTTATTTACGTTATCAATTTTGCAATAATCATCGTCTTTCTATTGGTGCAACATTAGAATCTGAAAATTTTTACCTGAATCCTAATTTAGAGAATGTACCAAAAACGAGCCTCTACCAAAGAAGTAGTATCAAGTCTAAGCTTGTTTACGAATATATTATTAATAATCATTTTTACATAACGGCACAGGCAGGGGTAGCTCAAATTATTAAAAGTGGGCTTTATGGTACTAACAGAAAGGGAATAGATAAAGGAGATCCCTATGTTGAATACAATCAACCGATGACACCCTTTTTCTATTTTGGGTTCTCGTATAACTTATTTAAATAAAAAGCTTCTAACGAATTAGCTTATTCTTAGGTGAAACATCAATAACTTGTAAAGGACAAATATTATTTAGACAAGTTGAATCAGACAAAAAACCACCAAACCGAACAAGTTTCTATGCCAAAGCCTTCTAGAAGGCGAGGATTCTAAATCAGCTGTCTAGCCAACGGAAACTAAGCCTTTTTGACAGTATGGGCAAATTCGATGTTTGCTTTCCTGTTTGGTGTAAATCGTAATCAGGCACAACTATTCCCTAAATGGGCAATACAGCAATTACTCTCAATTTGTTATTTCTTTGTGCTCTCGCACTTAAAATCAATACAAATAAGAACCCCAATTCTATTTTTAAATAAAAATATTTTCAGTTCTTATGTATCTTTTAAACAACTATATTTAAAACTTAATTGAGTAGTTTTATACATTTTAAGACAGACTGACGTTACCTAGAGCAGTTACAATAGTTGATGGTCAAACGATATAAAATCAAAAAGGAAAAGACAATTGAAATGAAACCACTAAAAAATAAAATTGCACTTGTAACAGGCGGAACTCGAAATGTAGGAAAAGGAATTGCTTTGGCACTTGGAGAAGCAGGTGCCACGGTTTATGTAACAGGTAGAAGCATTACTGAAAATGATGTAAAGGGTATTACAAAAGCAGGTGGAAAAGGCATTGCAGTTATTTGTAATCACGAAAATGATGACGAAGTTAAAGCCGTGTTTGAACAAATTGAGAATAATGAAGGCAAATTGGATATTCTTGTAAATAACGCTTGGGGTGGATATAACAGACTAAGAAATAGAAAAGCATATTCCGGATTCAAATGGAAAGCACCTTTTTGGGAACAACCATTAGATTTATGGGACGAAATGAATAATGTGGGAGTTCGTTCAAATTACGTATCAAGCTTTTATGCTTCTAAATTAATGCTTAAACAAAAGTACGGATTAATTGTGAATATCTCTTTTTATGCCAGTCGGAAATATTATGGAAATGTAATTTATGGCGTTTCAAAGGCAGCTGTTGATAAAATGACAATGGATATGTCTGAAGAATTGAAAAAAAATAAAATTACTTGTGTTTCTCTCTATCCAGGTTATATCGATGACAAGAAAAAAGCACCTAATCCTAAAAAAGAAACATCTATATTCGTTGGAAGAGCAATTGTAGCAATGTCCTCTGATAAAAATATTATCAAAAAAACAGGTCAAATATTAGTAGCAGCTGAACTTGCAAAAGAATATAATTTCACTGATATTGACGGAATTCAGCCTGAACCTTTTGATAAATTGTAATAAAGCCCAGTGGGTAACAACTAAGCGTTCGTGTGGCAGGAACTGCCCAACATGAACAGTGTGTTGACGTAAGCGTTAACAAAATTGTTCCTTTTATGGGTAATGATATAATTTGCAGGACTTTTAACAAAGGCTATGTTGCAATATGAAGCCCAGAAAATGCAATAATTTCAAAAATATTATAAAGCTGTAGAGTGATCTTCAGCTTTTTTTTGTTGGGTATTTAGGAGATTTTACAATTGGGCATAGCTATCATGCTAGCCTCGACTTTACTTTTACAATAATATGAACAATTAATCCATCAAGAAGTTTGATATTTTTCGGAAACCCTCGCTTGTCAAAATATCGGATGGTGATGAGTTCTCCTTTTTGACGGCTTGGGCAAATTCGATGTCTGCTTTCCTGTTTAATGTAAATTAGGAATCAGGCACAACTATTCCCTAAATGGGCAATACAGCAATTATCCTATTTCCTTCAATTCATGGAACTCTTAGAATTAAAATTGGTCCAAACAAGAGCCTCAATTTTATTTCTAAATAAAAGCATTTTCAATTTTTATGTATTCTTAAAACAGCTATATTTAAATCCTAAATGGGGCGTCTGATGAATTTTTAAACAAACTGACGTTATAGCCAATTAAAAAAATAAACAACAAATTAACATTAAGAGAATGAAAATTAGAAGAATAATCCTGGTATTACTACTTGTTAATGTAATGATGTCATGTTCAAAAAGTGATTCCTCTGAGATTGATGTGAAAAATGAAATAGCCACTGAATTCGATGAGTTACTGGATAAGTACGGTTTATTTAACACGGGTGTAAAATATGAATCGTCTACAACTGGCGTGGATACCAATACAATTTTCTTTAATGGCCGAGTAAAGGAAAGTCTGGTTATAAAAGGATTCAACAAACTGGATAAGAAGAGTATCTATTCCCATGAGGGTATTGTTTTGGATACTATTGTAGATATTGATGAAGGTTATGGAGTAACATCCACACATCATATTTCTGATTTTTCAATTCAGAAATTTTATAAACACGAGGATAATTATGCCTTTATCCTGTGGGGATGGGCTTATGGAGATTACCTGCATAGTGAAAGGCAGGCTGTGACTTCTGATTTTTATATCGGTTCAGATCAGTTGAATAAGGTTAATATTTCAAGTTTTACCATACCAGATTCAAAATTTTACTTTAATAATATCACTCCCTGGTTTGGAAATAGTTTTATAGTTGAAACTTATTGTGTTAACGAGAAAAAATCAAAGTGGAGATGCTTTTCCATGGATGGAATTGAGCATTACGAAGTTTATGATAGATATATGGAAAACCATCGTATTCCAATTGATTTACAGGAGTATATAAGTTTCGTTTTAACGTTTAAACGAAAAAATTATAAAACAGATCAAACTATATGGGAAAGTAAAGATCCGCTTTCTGACTTGCCTACAGATATCAGAAAAGACGAAGTTGTTTTTGAACAATTGGAAGATGGCTATGTTGTTTGCAACATAAAGTATATCCAGCAGGATGGAGTGGTTGGTGAACGTAAATTTAAAGTTGATATAGCCACAGGAGATTTCACTCGACTATAAAAAATAAAAGGCTATAACAACAAAACGTTCGTATGGCAAGAACTGCCCAACATGAACAGTGTGTTGACGTAAGCGTTAACAAAATTGCTTCTTTATGGGAAATGATCTAATTTGCGGAACTTTTAGCCAAGGGGATTGCGATATAAAGCCCATAAAATGCAATAATTTCAAAATATTATAAAGCTGTAGAGTGATCTTCAGCTTTTTTTTATGTTTGGTATTTAGGAGATTTTACAATTGGACATAGCTATCATGCTAGCCTCGGCTTAATACCGATTGGATAAATTAGTAGGCTATCTTATCACTTCGCTCAAGCTTGCCTCTATTTATTCCATCGGCATTATACCTATAAGCTCATTCCTTATTCAAAATGGTATAAGATTTTATTTTTACAATAGCCTGAAGGATTGATTCATCAAAAGGTCTGATGATTTTCGGAGGCCCTCGATTGTCAAAATATCGGATGGTGATGAGTTCTCCTTTTTAGCAGCTTGGGCAAATTCGATGTTTGCTTTCCTGTTTTTTGCCATTATTAATTTGCCCCAACTGTTCTTGCAAAATAGATAATACCGCAATTACTCTCATCTTGTTATTTATCTGTGCTCTCAGACTCAAAATCAATACAAATAAGAACCTCAATTCTATTTTTAAATAAAAACCGTGTGGCAACAGCATCACCAAACCAGACATGCGCAACCATTTGCGCTCGCCAGAGGAGATGAACTGGTCGACCACCACTTGGGCGCC
>JAESUW010000140.1 GCA_016760525.1 Labilibaculum sp. | reverse complement strand
TGTGGCAATTGCCATATGATTTATGAGGCTTATGATATTCTTGAAAAACAAGGGATTTCATTAGGCCCTATTCATACAGAAGTTTACTTTTAAGAAAAATTTAAAAATGAAATATCATCTTGTATCATTAGGTTGTCAAATGAATGCTTCCGATGGAGAAAGAGTTCGTTCGGTAATCGAGAATATGGGTTATCAGTGGACTGATAAAGAAGAAGAAGCTAATTTAATTGGTATTTTGGCTTGCTCTGTTCGCCAAAAGGCTATCGACAGGGTTTACTCAAAAATTCATAAGTGGAATTTGTGGAAAAACAAACGAAACTTGGTCACTTTTGTGTCTGGTTGTATTTTACCATCCGATTTAGATAAATTTCTCAAATTGTTTGATCTAATTTTTCAGATGAAGGATTTACCAAAACTGCCGGAAATGATTCAGCAGTATGGAATAACAACTCCTGTAGGTTTGCAACAAGGTTTCGATTCTCAAAACGAGAATATTTCTGAATTCTGGAACGTAAAACCTCATTACACTTCTGAATTTGAGGCTTTTGTACCTATTCAAAATGGTTGTGATAAGTTCTGTTCATTTTGTGCAGTACCTTATACCAGAGGCCGAGAAGTGTCCAGACCTTCAATTGAAATTATTGAAGAAGTTCAAAATTTAGTTGAACGTGGATTTAAATCTATCACTTTGCTGGGACAGAATGTTAATTCATATGGTTTGGATAAAAAGGGTGAAGAAATTGATTTTCCTGAACTTCTTCGACGAATAGGAAACTTGGGTAAGATATTGAACAAAGAATTTTGGGTGTATTTTACTTCTCCCCATCCGCGTGATATGACCGATGAAGTTATAGAAGTTATTGCTGAATATAAATGTTTGGCCAAACAAATTCATTTACCTATTCAATCTGGCGATGATAAGGTACTTATTCATATGAACCGCAAGCACGGAATGGAAAAATACCGTCAAATTGTTCATACCATTAAAAGGTTAATTCCTGAGGCCACTCTTTTTACTGATATTATTGTTGGTTTTACCGGAGAGAATGATGAGCAGTTTGAAAACACCCGAAAAGCGATGAGTGAATTCAAATACAATATGGCATATATTGCTATGTACTCTCCTCGCCCAGGCGCTTTAAGTCATCGCTGGTTTGATGATGTAAGTTTGGATATAAAGAAAAACAGACACCATATCTTAACGGAGGATTTAAAAATTCATTCTAAAAATTACAATACATCAATGCTGAATAAAACCTTTCGTGTACTGGTTAAAGGTGAAGCGAAGCATGATGGATACCTTGCGGGATTAACAGAAGGAAGAATTAATGTTCGTTTTTTGTCAAAGGATGAGAGTCTAATTGGAGAATTTGCAGATATAAAAATTACATCTGCAGCAGATTTTTCTGTTGAAGGTGAATTGGTAACAATAAAAGAAAGTGTAGCGTGAAGAAAGTGGCGTTTAAGACCTTAGGGTGTCGATTGAACCAATATGAAACAGATGCTTTGGCATCTCAGTTTCAAGCAAAGGATTATCAGCTTGTTCCTTTTGATGAATCTGCTGATGTATATGTAATTAACTCATGTACTGTAACTCATCAGAGCGATCATAAATCAAGAAACTTCATTAATCAGGCCAACCGACGAAATAAAGATTCGGTTCTTGTGGTTACTGGTTGCATGGCCAATAACGCCAAAGAAGAATTAGAAAGCCGTGAGGAAATTAATTATGTAGTTGAAAATGATCAGAAAACATCTGTATTTTCCTTAGTGGAAGCGCATTTTAATGGGGAAATTATTCATCCTTCTAAATTAAATTCAGATTTATTTTCATATGGATCTACAGATAAGGGTTTTCACACCAGAAGCATGATTAAAATACAAGATGGATGTGATAACTTTTGCACTTTTTGTATTATTCCTTCAGTTAGGGGAAGAGCCGTAAGCAGACCAATTCGTGATATTCTTACAAATATACGGGAAGTAATTGAGCAAGGTGCTAAAGAAATTGTTATAACCGGTGTAAACATTGGAAGATATGAATTTGAAGGATATAAATTTGACGATGTTGTTGAGCAAATTTTGAACCTGGATGGTGATTTCAGATTACGTATTTCTTCCATTGAACCCGATGGTTTTGGAGATAAATTTTTAGGACTTTTAAATCATCCTAAAATGACACCGCATTTGCACTTGTGTTTACAGAGTGGCTCAGAGTCTATCTTGCTTCAAATGAGAAGAATGTATACGGTTAAAAGATTTAAAGAAATTGTAAATAAGGTAAGATCCATCAATCCTAATTTTAACATCACTACAGATATTATTATTGGTTTTCCTAATGAGCAAGAGGCAGATTTTTTGGCAACTTGTAATGCAATTAGAGAATTGAATTTTGGGCATGTTCATACTTTTAAATATTCCATTCGAAAAGGGACAAGAGCTGAACGAATGCCCGAACAGGTTGACGAAAGAATAAAAACCAAAAGAAGTGAAATCCTTCGGAACTTATCGGATGAAATAAAAAGTAATTATCGAAACAGTTTCATAGGAAAGTATCAAACTGTTTTGGTTGAAAAAACTAATGGTGAAATTGGTAACGGGTATGGAGAACATTATATTCCGGTTCGATTCACTGGAGAAAACATCCAAAAGAATAAATTCTATAAAATAAAGATTACTAATATTGAAGATGGTTCGGATCCAATATTAACAGGTGAAATGATATAACAAAAAGAGGGTGTCCGAAAAGTAAAGTTTCACT
Organism: Labilibaculum sp.; assembly: GCA_016760525.1. Classification (GTDB taxonomy): domain Bacteria; phylum Bacteroidota; class Bacteroidia; order Bacteroidales; family Marinifilaceae; genus Labilibaculum. The sequence continues at coordinate 3,294 of JAESUW010000140.1, read as the reverse complement.
TGAAAACGTCATATTGAGCGAAGCCGAAACATCTGATATTCAAAGATAAAGATTCTTCGGCAAGCTCAGAATAACAATGAAATAGAACTTTTCGGACACCCTCTTTTTTATGATTTGACCTAATGAAAAACCAATATTGGAATGTGTGTTTTAATGAATAGTTTTCTAGACATTTGACCAAAAAACAATCGTTCTAATAAATTATGCTTTCTTGCTAAAATGGCTATCATACCAATATTATGATCTTGAATGTATTTTTCAATTCCTTTCATTTTCTCCTCTATTTGTATAATAGAACAGTTAACATTTGAATCACCAAGTGTTCTTTTTAAATATTTTTTTAAGACTTCCATTTGATGTTGATCCATAATATTATCCTCTTCAATATCATTAAAGTGGACACAGTGTATTTTCATATCATATGGCTTGGTGATGTATTTTAAATTTGCAATTGCTTTAAAATCAGCCTTGTCGAAATTTGTTGCGTACATGATGTTATCTATTTGATCAAGATCGATATGCTCACTCTGATCTGACAAGATCAGAATCGGCACCTTCGATTCTTCAACAACATTTGATACTACACTTCCCAAAAGATTAGTTGTTCCCGCAGACTCACCACGACTTCCCATAATCACTAAATCGGGTTGGAAAGTTTCACAAATATTCAATATTTCAGAAGAAGCTGTTCCTCCGCTTAATGCATAATCAACTTCAATTCCTTCAACTTTTTCCAGTTCTAATTTATTTCGAATATCATAATACAACTCCTTTATTCTTGCTTTTGCATTCTTCTCAACCTCAGAAAGTACTTCTACTACCGTAGCGTTATAGGTGTAGCTATCTGAAAATGGAACAGTTTCTATTGCTGATGCAAAATAGGTATGAAACAATAAAATATCTGCATTAAACTTCTTTGCGATACTTATTGCATATTCACAAATACGAGGAGAAAATTCAGAAAAATCAACAGGAACCAAAATACGATTCACTTCAATTTTTTGCTTCGGAAATACCTTTTCAAAATCCTCTTGAGCATAACTTAATTCCAATTCTTCGATTATTTTTAGAGCATGAGTCAAATCCTGCGCTTTTATTCTTAATTTTACGCCTCCTCCAACGGCTGATTGTATTAAATTAAGATTTTTCAGAAAACACTCTACACCTTCTGATTCTAAGCGAGTTTTAAGCAACTGTGCTCTGGAGTAGCTATAAGTTGCTAAAGTTATCATCTTATCCTTCATAGCTGTGGGTTTTATTGATGGTTAGTCTTAAGTTACAAAAAAAAGCAATAGTTAACAAAGCGATTTTATAAGAGTAATAAATTTGTGCTGGAAAGGGATGTATGATATAATTTGTGCTCTATGTAGCAATAAAACTCTAGTATTCTTGAAATATCAAAAAAGAATAGCTAATTTTGCGCCTTAATAAAAAACAGTTACTTAATAAAGTAATTAATTAAACAATCAAAGTTATGTTGAATCATTATGAAACCGTTTTCATTGTAACTCCCGTTTTATCTGAGGCTCAGGTAAAGGAGGCGGTAGAAAAATTTAAAGCCCTTGTCATCGAGAATGGTGGCGAGATGGTTAATGAGGAGAACTGGGGATTGCGCAAATTGGCTTATCCAATTCAAAAGAAAAGCACTGGTTTTTACCAATTGCTTCAATTTGATGCTCCAGGCGATGTTATCGAGAAATTGGAATTAAATTACAGACGTGATGAAAGAGTCATTCGTTTTTTAACTTTCAAACTTGACAAGCACGCTTTTGAGTATTCTATTAAACGAAAAGGAAAACTTAAATCTAACAAAGAGGAGAAGTAAGCTATGGCACAGAATCAATCAGAAATTAGATATTTAACCCCTCCATCGGTTGAGATCAAAAAGAAAAAGTATTGTCGTTTCAAAAAGAACAAAATTAAATTCATCGATTATAAAGATCCTGAATTTTTGAAAAAGTTCTTAAACGAGCAAGGAAAAATTTTACCTCGTCGTATCACAGGTACTTCTTTGAAATACCAAAGAAAAGTAGCTACAGCTGTTAAACGTGCTCGTCACATTGCATTGCTACCATACGTAACTGACATGATGAAATAATCTTTAAACAGGAGGAAACGAAATGGAAGTAATCTTAAAACAAGATATTCATAGTTTAGGATATAAAAATGACATCGTAGTTGTAAAAAACGGTTACGGTAGAAATTATTTAATTCCTAAAGGGATAGCTATTTTGGCAACAGAATCAGCTAAGAAAATGAATGCTGAAAATATGAGACAAAGAGCTCATAAAGAAGAAAAAATAAAGAACGAAGCTTTAGAAATTGCTAAAAAACTTGATGGTGTTACCATAAGTGTAGGTGCTAAAACTAGTACTACCGGTAAAATTTTCGGTTCTGTTAATAACATTCAAATTGCTGAAGCATTAACTGCTAAGGGATTTGAAATTGACAGAAAAGTGATTGCAATTAAAGACGTAGTTAAAGAGATCGGTAAATATACCGCAACTATCAAACTTCATAAAGAAGTTAAAGTTGATATCGAATTTGACGTTATTTCTGAATAATTGCTTCGATAATTAATTAATTTAAGTTTATAACAGACAAACTTAAAGCTTTTCAAACAAACAGATTAAGACCACCCTGATTAACGCTTGGGGTGGTTTTTTTATTCTTTAGGTTTTCCAAAATTCTGAGTCCAATAATTTTCTACCCGCCCTACTCCCATTTCAGTAAAACTAGAATTCATTATATTTGCACAGTGTCCCTGGCTGGTAAGCCATCCATTCATTACACTTTCTTCGGAAGGATAACCCATTGCAATATTTTCGCCAGCACTCGAATAAATATATCCTGCGTCGCCTATTCTTGTAAGGAAAGTGTCACCATTAGAAGATGTATGACTAAAAAAATTATTATCCATCATATCTTTACTATGCTTAAGAGCTGCGATTTCAAGTTTGCCATTCCATACAATTGATCCAACCGGAGGATAATACGTCGAACCACAGGTTGTTCCTTCAGATCTAACATTATTTACAAGCTCTAATAACTTTTGTAAATCGATGTTATTTTTAGGTGTCGGCTCATTAAAATCAATATCATTTTTGGAACAAGAAATAAATATGCCGGATAAGAATACCAAGCAAGCTGCATAAAACACTTTATTCATTATAAATAATTTAAAGATGGTTAAAATGTAAGTTGAGAGTGAGTTTGGCTGAATTGAAAAGATATAAAATTTCTGTATTTCGTTGCATATTCTCTGCCTAATTTAAATTGATTTTCTAAAATATT
>JAESUW010000025.1 GCA_016760525.1 Labilibaculum sp. | reverse complement strand
AGGATATGCTGTAATAGGAAGTTCTTAAAATGGCATTATTTCAAAAATATAGTAAAGCTGTAGCGTGATCTGTAGCTTTTTTTTGTTTAGTATTTAGGAGATTCGACAATTGGACATAGCTACGGCAGCAGCCTTGAATTAAGACTCTATTTTCAGAATAGCCTGAATGATTGATTTATGAAGAGGTCTGATGTTTTTCGGAGGTTCTCTATTGTCAAAATATCGGATGGTGATGAGTTCTCCTTTTTGGCAACTTGGGCAAATTCGATGTTTGCTTTCTTCTTTGGTGCAAAGATTAATCCGTCCCAACTGCTCGTGCAAAATGGGCAGTATGCCTTGTTTTAGGGAACTTGAAAGTATCCCGTAATGACGAATGCGTGTAAATTCCTTTGGCAAAATGTGAAAGCAGAACCTTCGAATAAATTCGGCATCTCTTAAACTTACAGGATACTTTTTACTGCCATGTCTGTAATCTTTCGCCATGAAAGTTACTTTGCCGTTTCTGGTATCGATCAGTCTATGATTGCTAATGGCAACTTTATGAGTGTATCTGCCGATGTATTCGATGACCTGTTTGGGTCCAAAGAAGGGGCGTTTGCAATACACCACCCACTTTTTTTGAAACAGGAGTTTATAGATTTCCGGCTGGAGATTAAAATTCAATCTGATTTGCTGAATAAAACGTGCCCGAAAGACTTTGCTAATGGCTTTCACAGGAAAAAGATATTTGTCTTTGCCTTTGGCAGTTTTCCATTTTTTATTGGGAGTAATTCCACCTCCAGGAACAATGCAGTGCAGATGTGGATGAAAAGACATGTTTTGCCCCCTGGTATGAAGAATACTAATCATGCCCGTTTTTCCACCTATAAATTTGGGATTGGCAGCGAAGTCCCGAACCACGCTCCATGCAGTTTTAAAGAGAATTGAATAAACTATTTTTTGATTTGTAAATGTTAGTTTGTGCAGCTGCGACGGCAAGGTAAAAACCATGTGATAGTAAGAGGTATTAATCAATTCGCTTTCGCGTGCGAGTATCCACTGTTGGCGCTTGTGTCCCTGATATTTTGGACAATGCCTGTTTCTACAAGAATTGTAACTGATGTGTATTTGATTACAATCTGTGTTTAAGCATTGGTCGATGTGCCCGCCCAAAGTCGCAGTTCTATAAAATTCGATGGCATAGAGTGTTCGTAACTTCCATCGGTTGGAAGCAATATGTTCCAACTTGTGGTGATTTCTTCTTAAGATATCAGCCACCTCATATTTGGCCTTCATCACTATTTGATCTTATAAATTCGATCCATAGGTGAAAAGGCTTTATGTTTGTCCAAGTTGCATGTATGCAGATAAAGCATGGTGGTTTTAATATCTATATGCCTAACAGATCTTTTAAAGTCATGATATCGGTTCCCATTTCCAGAAGATGAGTAGCATAGGTATGGCGAAGAATATGTGAACTAATTTGTTTCTGGATACCTGATTTTTTACGAGCTTCATTGATAATCCACCTCACTCCATTAGGTGAGAAATGTTGAACCGTTCCATCCGGTCCATTTCCATTAAAAAGCCAAATGTATGGACCTACAGCATCAAGGTATTTCCCGATGGCATAAGAGAGGTTGTCACCCAAAGGAACATACCTGTCTTTTCGACCTTTCCCTTGCCGGATGTGCAACATTTTACGATCCAGATCGATATCTGGTATTTTAATATTGAGAAGCTCTGATCGCCTCAAACCACAGCCATACATCAAAGCAATCAGCATTCGATGTTTTAAAAGTTTAGGTGTTTCAATTAATCTTTTAATCTCTGGTACACTCAGTACAACAGGGAGTTTGTGTACTTTTTTCAGTGAAGGTAAGCTATGAAGTAAAGGTTCCTTATTGTAGAGTTTGTAAACAAATCGTAAGCCATAAAGAGTATGCTTAAAATAGGAAGAGGATGGTGTTTTCTTTTTCGACTGAAGATAATGAAGGTAATCCAGAACTTGCTCAGCATCCAGATCAAGAGGTGAACATTTAAAATGAAGTGTCATTGTTGCCAAACAACGGGCATAATTGGTAAGTGTACTTAAACTTTTACCAGAAAGCTCAATTGAGCGTTTCATTTTACAGTAAATATTATTAAATTCACCACACGAACAACAAGCCCTTTCGATTAGAGTACTTTTTTTTCATAATACAATTTTTAAATTAAACATGACATAAAGGTACTCAAGTGTAAGCTTTAGCTACCTTTAGGTTTCGTTCAACAAAAGCTAAATTTCATGGGCGTTGATGAGCAGTTTGAAGTTTAGTACAATTAATAAACACCAGTAAGCCAATACAATTGGTTTGCTCAAAACATAAATAAGTTAATTTAATCGGCTTGCTTATTTGGCGCATTGATACTATTCTCTGAAAACCCTATATTTGTAATGAATAAATTATTGTTTAATCCAGAAGTTGCATTTGTGGGTTGAATTCAGCCAATAAAAAAGAAAAGTCCTTTTTTACGAATCTTTTTTTTATAGACCCATTTCAAATACAATTAAATCGCCTTTTTCCGTTAATCTTGTAGCACTAATTGCTACAAAATTCTCATCAGTAGCTGTTAAATCGTTTAGTTTAATTCCTTGTGGTAAACTAAATTCTTTTTCTGATTTAATACTACCTGTTTCATCAATATGGACTAGCTTGATTTTGTTATTAAATGTTCCTGCAATAACAAAACTATTATCAGGTAAAGTTATAATTTGTTCTATATTTCCATTTCCAGAAATACGAATAGGAGATTCCCAAATCTTTTCCCCATTTATATTATATGCACTTGCAAAAGCTCCTGTTGCATTTAAACCAGCAAAAACTAGTTTATTGTTCCCATTAATACCAACAGCGGTTGATTTTAAACTTTGATCCAACAAAATATCCCATTTTAAATAACCTGCTTGGTTAATAGCAAATATCCAATTGCCAGCAGCAACATAAGTAATACCTGACGCATCACTAGCTAAATTATAAACCTTGCCCTTGCTTGAGTATGCACGAGACCACAACTTTTTACCATTAGCATTGAGTTTTACTAAACTAGGCGTAAAAGTTGAATCTTTTGTGTTTTTGCTATAGCCTGCAATTAAAATTTTATTGTCGGGATAAACTACAAAATCAAGTACTTCATCAATATCAATTCTTTGATTAAATATATTTTTGCCATTGGCATCAAGCTTATAAAGCCACGCTTGCCCTTTCACACTATCAACTATGGCATCTGTAATACCTGCAACATAAATTTCGTTCTGAGCACTTATGCTAACTTTATTTACAATATCATCAAAACGGTTTCCTAACATCTTATTCCAAATCATTTTTCCACTAGCATTTAAACCTAAAAGCCAAGAGTCATACATCTCTCCCTCTGCTTTACGCGACGATGCAGCTACTACAAGCTCTCCATTTGGGCGTTTGGCAATTCCACCACCAAAATCATTAAACTGCTGGTTATCAAATCCTTTTACAAACTTGTAATTTCCCATTGGAAAATCCGTAACTATCTCTTCTCCTAATACACTAGCTTTTAGATTAAAAATATCAATGTAACGATTGCCTTCAGGGCATGAAGACACAAATTTGTTATAAGCCTCTAAGCTATTTACACTTTTAGCCCATTCAAAAAGCAATTTCTGTTTTAAAACTTTAGCTTTTGACATTTTTGATGAATTAGGAAATTCTACCATAAAACGCTCAATAGCTTCAAGTGTCTGTTTATCGTATGCTTCTTTAAAAGCCATTCCTTCCATTAATTTCTTAACCTCTTCAACTTGAGAAGCCTCAGGATATTTTTCAACAAAATTCCGGAAACTATTTAATGATCCCTCACTTATAGCAGTTTTATAGGCTAACTTATTGCGCCTCTTTATTGCTATATCAGCTTGAGCTGATTCAGGATAATCTTTTAAAAATTGATTAAATGCAGTAACAGTATTTTTATTCTCGGCTTCACGAAACATGATATAATTCAAAATATGTGAAACATTGGTATAGTATTTAGAATCAGGAAATTCTTTTAAAAACCTCTTGGCATAATCTGTATTATTTTCCTCTCGCACATATTTAATCAATTTATCTTCCACTTGTTGGCGCTGCCAGTCCATGTTTTTAATTACAGTTCTATTTCTACGCCTTTTATCTTGTTTAGAAAACAAATCATTTAAAATAACTTTATCTCCTGCAGTAAACTGAGATTGTGTTTTATAGGCTTTCTGAAAGTATCCCAAAGCTTTAAAATAATCTTTGTCAGAATATTTATCATATGAGTAAACGATAGCTAGTCCTAAATTAGCCATTGCTGATTCAGGTTCTTCTAATAAAACTTTATCGAAATTTACTTTAGCCTTACCAAGTTTATTGTCAATATCAGCCTTTGCATTTGCCTCCATGCCTTTGAATAAATAATTATTGTATATTTTTTTAGGCTTCTGTGCTAAACTAATAAATGATATTAGTAGTGAAATGATTAGTATATTTATTTTTCTTGAATTCATAATTAAGAGTTTATTTTTTTAGTACTAAAAATTCCACACGACGATTCTTTGATCGTCCAACTTCTGTTTTATTGGTATCTAAAAACTTAGATTCTCCATACCCAACACCTTTAATTATTTGAGAATTGATTCCTCTACCAACAAGATACTTAACCACAGACTCTGCTCGTTTCTGACTTAAACTTTGATTTAATTCATCAGAACCCACATCATCAGTGTGCCCACTAATCTCAATCAAACTAACTGTTCCTTCTTTTAAAAAATCGACTACTTTATCAAGTTCTTCAAATGAAGTTGGCAAAAGCGTACTTTTACCAGTTTCAAAGAAAATATTATTTAAAATAAGAGCACCTCCTTCTTCAATATTTCTTAATCCCTCGGTAAAAGCATCTTTAGGCAGTAGGGGCTCTTTAAAAACAATAGTACCCTCCGAGTGGCAATTATTTTGATCACTTACATGGTAAGTATATGTACCTGCTTTTAGGTTTTGAATTTTTTCTGCATTTTTTGTTCCGTTACTCCAATCAATAGTATAAGGAGCTTCTCCTCCTGATATCTTTAAGCTAATGATACCATCATTTATTATTTGATTAATTTGACCTGTAACCGGATTTAGACCTCCTGTATAAGAAGAATCAATAACTACGGTTTTTAATCCTTTAGGAACGCATGCACACATATTACAATCAACTAGCGGACGAATCTCAAAATCGTCAAAAAAGTAATAAGCATATGACTTGCCTTTTTTATTCTTAGTATCACGACCAGTAACTACATAGTTCGTATTATCATAATTTTTAAAGTTGCCCACAACAAAGAATTGCTCACCTCCTTTAGCTGTATATACCTGACAGAACTGGACCCATTCGTCTGTATTGTCTAAAAATAAACCTTCTTTGTTAGTTAAATGCGCCTTTAAGTTTAAAAATGTTTTATTACCATTAGTTATTTCTGAATCTGTAAAATGCAAGCTCAACTGATCAACAGCAAATTTACTTCCAGATGCTAATTTGTACCAAAGTGAAACACAATATTTTTGACCAGCAAGCATAGGGCTGCTTAAGGTACCTTGAAAGTATTCTCTGAAATCGCGATTACTTCCACTTAAAATAGCTCCCACGTAAGCTTTACCAGATTTAGCCTTGCTGTATCCTGCAAAATTATCTGGTACTTTTACTTCATTAGAGCCACACTCATTGAAATAATCGGGAGTAGTAGCTGTTGGATATGCCCAGTTAGGAATTAATTTATGTGTGTGGTCCATAAAAGTGTAACTTTCAGGACATTTTTCATACACTTCAAAACTAGGGTTAAGTACCATATTCTGAACTTGAGCATATGATCCAAACCATGTGAAAATAACACTCAATGCTATGAGATGTTTTACGTAGAGTTTTTTCATTATCAAATGGAATTATGTTTGTGTTGCCTAAAAATAAATAAATATATTGAATTGGCACGTTTAATGATGAAATCGCAACATAAATTATAGTTTTTGCTAAACTATTTTTTTTTAATAATGAGATATATTGCATTTACAATTG
>JAESUW010000024.1 GCA_016760525.1 Labilibaculum sp. | reverse complement strand
ATTAATTGTACAAATACTAATTCATCAACAGAATCAATAAATTCAATTCCTTCTTTCTTATCTGTATATTTAATACTTCTTTCAAAAAGTTTCTCAAGTTGTAATATATCCAAATAAATTATTTTAATAATTTGATCTGATTGATTGTCACGCAGAACAGCTTTAATACTCTCCAAAGATAATTTTTGATCTAATATTTGTTTGATTAATATCTGATGTGATTTCTCGCTTGGATTAACACTCTGAGTCGCCAGATACAGACTCTCAATCCATCCTCCAATTAGCATTAACGCAGCTAAAGAATATCTGTCCTGTTCACGCAACTGTTCGTTTGATTCCATATAAATCTCCGATACGATATCAATAATCAACTCTTTATTTGTTATATTATTTTCGAGCAAACGGATTTTATCTTGTTTAACTGTTCTTAGCACTCCTAAAGATTCAGCAAGAGTTCTAGACACATTAATGTATTCAATTGATATCTGATATTGTTCGTTTAAACTAGCATAGCTTAAATCGGCGCAATACACTCCAAGTGCAATTGCTCTTGAAGGACTTGTAGAATATCCTGGTAAGTTATCTGTGCTATTCAATAATTCCTCTTGAAAATGAACACCCGATTTTTTTATCAGTAATGAAATTTCTATTGGACTGGGCAATACATAGAAAATTCGTTTCATTTTTTCTGTATTTTCCTGCATTAACTGCGACTCCAACAAATCCTCCTCAGTGACCGGCTCCTTTTCTTTTGAAGAAAATAAGTTGCATGAATTAAACAATAGTAAAATACAAAGACTCCAAATAATATTTCTCATCGACCTCGACCTGAAGATTAACATATACCTTTCAATAAACTTAAATTACAATTTTTCAAGAATATATTGTCTGTTTTTTCAAAAAATAATCCCAATATAAAAAGAAAACAAAAAATATAGGTTCGTCTTTAAATCAATTATACCTCCGGTAAATCCATTCAAAATTCAACAACCAGCATAAAATCACACCTGTTTAACTTATCATAACAACCATACGGATGAAAGCAAGTTTACACGAACTCCTCACAAGAATTTATTAATCGAAACTATTATTCATCAGATGATTTTGCAAGGTGATAAAAACGAATAAAAATTGCTAATTTTGCGTTGAATAAATCAATAATTTAATGAGCAATATTAGTAAAAAAGATTTACACAACGCCATAATCACAGGGCTTAACTCTACGGATAATAAAGTAGTACTCGATTCAATTAATCAATTACGAAAAGATGGAAAAACAGAAGATATTACACTTTTATTAGATCTAATGATTTCTAATTCCAATACGGAGATACAATCATCAATTCATAAATTTCTTGCTGATCTAAAAAATCAGGATTCTGATAAAATTATTTTGGAGGCAATCGCTAACGAGAAGTATATTACAATTAAAAAAAATCTAGTTTCAATTTGTTGGGAAGCCAGTGTTGATTTCTCAAAATACATCACAACTTTTGTTGATTTGCTAATTGAGTCGGATTTTGAAACTTCCTTTGAAGCATTTACAGTAATTGAAAATCTTACAGAAAAAATTTCAGAAGAAAGTAAGCCAGTTGAGATGAAGAAACTTAAGGATGCCATTCCAGAAGTATCTCCCGAAAAAAAGGGAATGCTTCACGAAACAATTCATATAATTGATCAATTATAAGAAAAGAAAAAAGGGTGTCCGAAAAGTTCAATTTTATTGTCATTCTGAGCGAAGTCGAAGAATCTGTATGTTTGAATAACAGATGTTTCGTCCCGATAACCATCGGGATCGCTCAACATGACGTTTTCAAGTGAAACTTTACTTTTCGGACACCCTCTTTATTTTTAGATTAAAACGTCTTTTTGATTACTCGAAAAGTACTTCATAAACTGTGCTCTCTCATACAAGCCAGGATCTTGAACACTTCCATAATTTAAACTGCCTCGAAATTCGTCTATTGTTTTAAATTCCTTTTTGATCATCCAGCTGGATAAATCATTCAATATATTGGTAATTTGATCGAAACCATGCTCATATACAGTAGAACAAATTTGTACTGTTTTAGCACCTGCCAACAATTGCTTTATTGCAGCCTCACCACTATGAATACCAGTTGAAGCAGAAATATCAATTCCTTTAATTTTCTCTGATAACATACCAACCCAACGAAGAGATTTACGAATATCACCTGCAGAGCTCAATACTTCAGCACTAGTAATTTTCAAATTCTCAATATCTATATCCGGCTCATAAAATCGATTAAACAGAACCAATGCATCTGCACCATCTGCATTTAAACGATTCGCAACAGAAAATAAATTGGTAAAATAAATTCCAACTTTCATTGAAATAGGAATATTTACTTCTTTTTTAACTGCCTTAAATATTTTATAGTATAAATTTTCGTATTCTGTAGAACTCATGTTTCTATCGCTTGGAACGATAAATACATTCAACTCAATAGCATCAGCTCCGGCTTTTTCAATTTCCTTAGCAAAGGAAGTCCAATCCGATGAAGAAATACAATTAATACTTGCAATTACAGGTATCGAAACTGCTTCTTTAGCCTCCTTAATTAGAGTTAAATAATTTGAAACTGAATTTCCTTTAATGTAAGTTTGAATATAATCTTCAGCCTCAGGATAACTCGCATTTGCAGGATCTTTACTAATTAAATGCTTGGCTTCGTTGCTAATCTGCTCTTCAAACAAAGACTTTAAAACAACAGCACCAGCTCCTTTTTCTTCAATAATTTTAATTTTTCTTACCGAATTTGTAAGTCCGGAACTACTAACAATTAAAGGATTCTTTAATTGCAATCCCATATAAGTGGTTTCAAGATTAATCATGCTATTATATTTTTTAATATTTTTCAATCGTTGACAAACAAATATAGTAAATTCAAAAGAGATATTTACATCCTTAGTACTGACTTAAATTATTAAAATCCTCAGAAATTTAATATCTCGATCCAAATATGGTGCTTCCTACTCTAATCATAGTGCTTCCCTCACCTATTGCGAGCATATAATCACCTGACATTCCCATTGAAATTTCTTTAAATTCATTTTCAGTTAGAAAACTGTCTGATTTTAAACTTTCAAATATAGATTTAAGATTCCCGAACTCATTTCTAATCTGAACCTCATTATCGGTATATGTGGCCATTCCCATTACACCAACAATTTGAATTGATTTTAATGATTTAAAATCTTCGGAAGCCAGCAGTTCTTTTGCCTCTTTTAAATTGAGCCCAAATTTAGTTTCCTCCGAAGCAATATGAAATTGCAATAAACATTTAATCACTCTATTGTTCTTTAACGCCTGCTTATTAATCTCTTTCAATAATTTGATACTATCAACTGCATGTATCAATTGAACGAACGGAGCAATATATTTCACCTTATTAGTCTGAAGATGACCAATAAAATGCCATTCGATATCCTTTGGGAGTTCGTTGTATTTTTGTGCTAATTCCTGAGGTTTATTTTCACCAAAAACCCGATAACCACCTTCGTAGGCTTCTATTATATCCTCTTTAGGTTTAGTTTTAGATACAGCAACTAACTTCACGTTAGCAGGAATTTCTTCAAGAATAGTCTTTATTTTTTGAGGTATGATCATGGCAAATTGCAGATTTTAAATTTCAGATTCAAAATTACAACTTTTATGGATTTTGATGTATTATTTGGAGTTTTAATTATTTTCTGATAAAATAAAACCAACTCCATGTACATTTTCAATTTTTATTTGAGAATCAAGTTTTAAATGCTTCCTTAATTTAGTGATAAAAACATCCAGGCTTCGTCCCATGAAATAATCATTTTCGCCCCACACATTTACCAGAATATCTTCTCTACGCAGAACATTATTTTTATTCTGAATCAATAGATATAATACATCACCTTCTTTTTGCGTGATACGGGAAATTTCACCATTTAAAGTTAAAGTAAGATTTACATGATCGTATACAAATTTACCCACATTAAATATTTGCTCTTTTATTTCGGGTATTGTGTTTACACGCTTTAACACAGCATTAATTCTTCGAACCAACTCATCCTCATCAAAAGGTTTAGTGATATAATCATCTCCTCCCAAATCAAAGCCTTTCAATTTATCTTCCTTTAGCGATTTCGCAGTTAAAAAGATAATGGGAATATCTTGATTGATTTTACGAATTTTTTTCGCCAGGGTAAAACCATCCATTTTTGGCATCATACAATCCAATAAACAAATGTCAAACTTAGATTTGGAAAAAGACTCGAATCCTTTCTCCCCATCTCTGGCCAAACTTACCGAAAAGCCCTCCATTTTCAGGAACTCATTTAAAACAAGCCCTAAATTAGGATCATCCTCAACCAGTAATATATTTTTAAAATTAGAATTGGTCATAAAACAATTTTAAATTGATGGTAGTACAATGGTAAAGGTACTACCAAAGTTTCTTTTGCTCAAAACATTTATTGAGCCTTTATGAGAATCAATTATCATTTTTGAATAAGACAAACCAATACCAAAGCCTTTCACATCATGCAAATCGCCGGTAGGAGCTCTGTAATATCTATCGAATACATGTTTCTGCTCCTCCTTAGTCATTCCAATTCCCTTATCGGATACTGCAATGTAAAGATGTCCATTCGTGTTTTTTGTTTCAACTTCTATTTCAGGTTTAGATCCTGAATACTTCACTGCATTATCGAAAAGATTTAACAATACATTTTGAAGCAAATCTTTATCGCCGCAAACCACGTCATTTTTTGCATTTAGTTTGTATTTTATTGTCCCTTCCCGCTCTGCCAGCTGCACAGAAATACAATCGGAACACTCCTTTAACAATGTATGTAAATTTATTTGATCTGAATTTAAGCGTAACTCACCCCGTTCCATGCAAGCCAATTTCAATAACTGATCTACTTGAATTTTCAAACGATTATTCTCTGAGAAAATCATGCTTGAATAATGAACAACCTGATCGGGATTGGTATGAACCTTATTTCGCTTTAACATTCCACTGGCCAATGAAATTGTTGCCATTGGTGTCTTAAACTCATGTGCTATATTATTAATTAGATCGGTAGTTCTACCCAAAATCTTTTTATCGTTAATCAATGAAAAAACAGTTATCCCAAAAAATGTACAAAGAATTATTATAAGTATTAGTGAGCTAATAAACATACTTCCCATACTGTCCATTAAATTCTTCTCCCTTTTTTGGAAATAGACATTTAATATTGCCTTATCGTGACTTAACGCTTTACGCAAACTATAATAGAAGCATTTACTTTTAGGTTGTTCGTCAGCAGTACTTAATACTTCAATGGTATATGGTGATTGAATCTGATAATTTTTAAATTGCTCATGAATAATAGAATCTAATCTACCCACCTCCATCTTTAATAACTCACTATCTGTAGCATCGTATTCCGATTTAGTCATGCATTTACGCATTTTCGCACAACTTTCCTGATCTTTTGTAAATTCATCAACCGACTCGTGCAATGCCAAACCAACCCGATGATTAAATTGCTCCTCATTTAAACTTCTCGCTCTACTAATCCATCTAATTTGGATTAGCAGCAAAAGAAGCAGAACAATTATCGAAATGACAATAAAAATCTGAATTCTGTATACCTTAAATTTTTGCATTATCTTTTTAATGGATAAACTCATAGACAATCTCTTGCTGTAACTTCTTTATTTAATAGCGGTTTTCACAATTCAAATTTAATTTAATTTTTAAGAATTATTAATGCTTTAACAATTCATTAACAAGAGATAAAAAGATCTTTTACGTTCTTTAGAATACAATTCAAAATTAGATTAAAACAGATTAATTAACATTTAAATTAAAAAAAAATGAAAAAGTTATTATTTGGACTTCTATTCGTATTTGCTATAAGTGTAGTAAGCATTGCCAGCCAACCAGCAACTTTAATCTTAGATAATGAAATTTCTTTATCTCAAGATCAGGATCTTACACAGGATCAGGAACAAAAAAAGGTTGAAAAGAAAAAATGTTCTAAAGACGGTAAAAAAGCTTGCTGTACTAAGGAAGCTAAGGCAGACAAAAAAGCTTGCTGTACTAAGGAAGCAAAAAAAGCTTGTACTAAAGAAGCTAAAGCAGAGAAAGAATGTGGTGCTGATTGCACGAAAACATGTTGCAAGAAATCATAAGCATATCATCGATATTTGTAAGCCCTTCAAT
>JAESUW010000045.1 GCA_016760525.1 Labilibaculum sp. | reverse complement strand
TTTACTTAACTGTTTACTAGTTTAAATTATTTATTTTTGGACGTTTCCTGAATTTCTCTTCACTAGCGTTACAGCGAATTCAGGTCAGGCTTTCCGCTATTACTCCTCGTCATAACTTCCAGCTTCGCTTTCAGCATGCCTGTGGGGTAGTCGCTTCAATCCTTAACGCAGTATTTTTCATGAAAAGCGATGCTTTAATTTCAGCTATGTATGTTTTACAATTTAATATCCTGCCGCCTGGCCATCCTTTCTCGATTCTGATGCACCAAAGTACACATCTCTTACTTCATCATAAAGAATAGCTTGGTAACCACCGTAGCCACCCATATCAAATTTTATTTTGTGACCTTTTTCTAATAGTTCGCGAATATTTTGGTAGGAAATAGCTGATTCTAGATTTACCCAACCACCATCGGTCATTTTTGCTCCCGTTGGTTGCGAAGAACCTTCATGACGAATTCTTGCAGCATCGCCAGCTTCTTGCAAATTCATTTTAAAATCAATCAAATTGACCACGATTTGTGCATGACCTTGTGGTTGCATTGCTCCGCCCATCAAACCAAAACTGATAAATGGTTTGCCATTTTTTGTAATAAAAGCAGGAATGATGGTGTGAAAAGGACGCTTTCCAGGCTCGAACACATTGGCGTGTCCTTCTTCCAAACTGAATAATTCTCCCCTGTCCTGCAATACAAATCCCAATTTATCAGGGGTCATTCCAGAACCCATACCGCGATAGTTACTTTGAATTAGCGAAACCATATTTCCCTCTTTATCAGCTACAGTCAGGTAAATTGTATTGCCCTGCTCCAATTCGCCTGCAGGATAGTTCTTTGCTGAACGATTTGGGTCAATTAAAGCTTTTCTTTCCATTGCATATTCTTTTGAAAGAAGCTCTTTTAAAGGAATAGTAGAAAAATCAGGATCGCAGTAATATTTGGCTCTGTCTTCAAATGCAAGTTTTTTAGCTTCAATAAATGTATGAATGTATTCACTACTTCCAAAGCCCATTTTTGCAATGTCATATTTTTCAAGAATATTCAGCATTTGAAGGGCTGCAGTACCTTGTCCGTTAGGTGGAAGTTCCCAAACATCATATCCACGGTAATTAATCGATACCGGATCAACCCATTCTGATTTATGGGAAGCTAAATCATCGTAGGAAAGAAAACCACCTTGTTCTTTAATGTACTTAGCAATTGTTCGGGCAATATCACCCTTATAGAATGCATCACGACCGCCTTTTGCTATTTTTTCCAAAGTGTTGGCTAAA
Source organism: Labilibaculum sp. (assembly GCA_016760525.1). Taxonomy (GTDB): domain Bacteria; phylum Bacteroidota; class Bacteroidia; order Bacteroidales; family Marinifilaceae; genus Labilibaculum. The sequence goes on along the minus strand of JAESUW010000045.1, from coordinate 34,445 downwards.
TATGGATTTTTGAAAATATCTCCTTTCTGAGGCATTTTACCATCTGGCATATAGGTTTCTGAAAATCCTTTGTATTTTTTTAATCTGTTGGCGCTGGCATTCATATAATAAGCAATTAATTCGCTTAAAGGAAAACCGTTTCGGGCATATTGAATTGCGGGAGTTAGAATTTCTTCCATATCCATTTTTCCAAACCTGTCATGCATGGTGAACCAGCCATCTACACAACCTGGAACAGAAACAGGTAAGGCTCCAAATGATGGAATAGAATTGTAATTGTTCTTTTTAAAATAATCAAGAGTCAAAGATTTTGGTGATCGGCCACTTCCATTTAAACCATATAATTTTTTTGTTTTTGTATCCCAAAGAATAACAAAAATATCACCACCGATGCCGTTTCCTGTAGGTTCCATTAAACCCAGTGCTGCATTGGCCGCAATAGCAGCATCAATTGCATTTCCTCCGGCTTTTAGTATGTCCAGTGCAATTTGAGTGGCTAGTGGTTGACTGGTACAAGCCATCCCGTTTTGAGCGATAACTTCGGATCGGCTTGCAAAATTTAATCCGGTAATTCTGTCTTGAGAAAATGATGAAACTGCGAGGAGCGATAGTAAGCAGAGGAGAAGTGTTTTTTTCATATCATAGGAGATTTTTAATGATTAGTTAGTCTGCGAGAATGTTCTAAGATAGGAAACATTATCTTTGGGTAGGAATTTTAGATATGGCAAGATGGTTTAAAATAGCTTTATTAATTTTATTTTCTTTTGCTGGTTCAGCATCAGCAAAGGATCTGTGTGGCACTCGTGTAATTTTACAGCAAGACACTGTCGTCTTCCTCGATACCAATTTGCATGTTAATCTCGACGAGGTTAAAATCTTGCGTTACAAAAAGAGGAAGAAAAAGCATTATCGAAATACCCGAAAATATTGGCGAACCATTCGTAATATTCGTTTGGTTTATCCTTATGCCGAAGGGGCTACTATGACTATCGAAAATCTAAATAAGGAGTTAGTGACGATTGAAAATAAAAAACAACGCAGAAAACTGATCCGACGAGAGTATAAAGGCTTGATGAAAGAATATAAAAGGCCACTTATGAAATTTAAAATATCACAAGGTAAATTGTTGATGAAATTGATTGATCGGGAAACAGGAAACACAAGCTACAATCATTTAAAAGAATTAAAAGGATCGTTTACAGCAATATTCTGGCAATCGGTGGCTACTATGTTTGGTTCATCGCTAAAAGCAGAATACGATCCCTTGGGCGACGATTGGATGATTGAAGAAATTCTTGATCGAATGAAACGAAATGAATTAAGGTCACCCGGGAAACTTCCAATGAAGAGAATTAATTGAGTTTCAGCTCTGTTCTTTTAAATATTCCTCCATTCTTCGATCAAACATCTGGTTTTTTTCTAAGTAATCAGCAAATTTAATGCTGCCAGATTTAGTAATGAACTTTTTTAAGTCTTCAAAAGCCAGCTCTTTTTTTTCTTCGATATTCATTCTGTAGACGTTCATGTATTGTTCCGCCTTTCTTTCCCAAGTATATTTTGTCAGGATAATTTTCTTGAGTAGCAAAGCAATTATCAGGCTTGTGAATAGCAAAAGCGAATTACTGATTTCAGGAAAAAAAAGTAATGGGATTATTATTACAAAAACAGGTATAATGGCAGCAATACAAAATACTCCTATGGCCAGATTGTTGTAATATTCTGAAAAATGAGCCAATTTCTTTTTTTGCGATGAATAAAAAATCAGCCAGTGGCTAAAGAGGTTAAGAGCGATGCTGTATAATAGTGTTGCAGCTTCTGCAGCAGAATTTAACGAGAAGAAAATAGCAGCAAACAGTACAAAATTGGAAATAATAAAAGGGTAAATATGGTTTTCGGCCACATCTTTTGTATTGCGATTTTTCATAGAAAGGAATATGATGTTGATGCCGTCTAAAAGGCATTTTTGTAATGTTTAAATGTTATATTAATCCCTATAGCTATGGGGATATCGAAACATCTCATATTAATCAAGTAGATTCTTCGACTTTGCTCAGAATGACAATTGTTTGTGCTTTTGGGACTGTTTCAACAGCGAATAGTTTATTTATAGTGCCATAATTGTTTTTACTACATTTTCAGCACCTTCTCCAATTTGAGCTATTGTTGCATCAAGCATATAACAAGGCGTTGTTACAATTTTGTTTTCTTTGTCAAACACAATTTCACCATGAGTTGTGTTTACATGAGTTGCTCCTAATGATGTTATTGCTTCGGCAGTTTCTTTATCTTGTCCAATCGTAACTTTAACCTTCCCAAGAATTCTTGCGATAAGAGCAGGGGCAATGCATAAGGCGCCAATCGGTTTTTTTGCTTTGTGCATTGCTTTTAGTGCAATTTCCACATCATGATTTACTTGACAGTCTGCTCCGTGAAATGCAAATGTGCATAGGTTTTTTGCCACACCAAATCCACCAGGGAAAAGAATTGCATCAAAATCAGTAGCTGAGAATTCGTTTAAATCCTTAATGTTTCCCCTCGCAATTCGAGCGGCTTCAACCAATACATTTCGGGTTTCAGGCATTTCTTCACCGGTGATATGGTTGATTACATGATGCTGATTTATATTTGGGGCGAAAATCTGATATTCACCTCCATTTTTGGAAATTGAGTACAAAGCTAAGCTTGCTTCATGAATTTCTGAACCATCATAAACACCCGATCCTGCCAGAACAACTGCAAATTTTATTTTTGAATTCATTTTAATACACTTTAATATTAGGGTCTAAGTTATTTGTTTTCAATTAACGAATATCTGTTCTTTATATTTCATAGTAAAATAAGCTTGTGTGATTTACTAATTGCAAAATATAAGAATGAAGACGAAACGCATATTTATAGCAATAAAGATAACTAATACCGATGAAATAAGTAAAGTTTTTCGACAAGTTGGGCTGGAATTAAAGGAAGAAAAAATAAAATGGGTTGATAAAAATGGATTACATGTCACGCTTCTTTTTTTAGGAACTAAAAATTTGGAGGAAATTGAAACGATTAAAAATAAATTGAATGGTATCGCGAATGAATTTACTGCTTTTCGGTTGCGTTTAAGATCTTTAGGTGCTTTCCCGTCTATAAATCAACCAAGAATACTATGGGCTGGAATTAATTCTGCTTCAACTTTATTCGAATTGCAAAAGGCTATTTTATATCATCTAATTAATCACATGCCTGCCGAGGATTATAAATATTCTCCTCACCTAACCATTGGTCGAATTAAAGGGGGAGTGAAGAATCCGGATAGAGTAAAGGAATGTATTTTGAAATGGAATGAATGGGAAGATTGTGAGCTTTTAATTACTGAATTTGTTTTGATGGAAAGTGTTCTAACTCAGAAAGGCCCCGTTTATGATGTTCTGGAAACTTTTAGATTGAAAAGGCAGAATGTATGAGTCGTTTTCCATGGCTGTAGTTTAGCATAGCAATGTTTTTAGGACTATTATAGCCAAAAAATAATTGAGGTATAATGCCATTTTTTGTTAAAAGCCTACTCGAAGTATCTTTCCCTTGCAGGGAATCCCGAAAGCTTTCGCGGATCCGAAGGGGAAAGGGTGAAACACACATTGACAAATAACTACGCTATTTTAAACTATAGCCTTTTCCATTTGTAAAGTGTTGAAATAAGCAATTATAAAAGGCTTTTAAACTTTCCTTTCATTAGAATTTTTAAAAACTGAGGATTAGATGTAAATTTGGGCTACTTAAATAAATTCAAATATGATCACGATAGAAACATTGGTGTTTAATCACTGGCAAGAAAATACATACATATTACATGATGAAACCGGGGAAGCAGTATTAATAGACTGTGGCGTTTTCTTTGAAGACGAAGGCGGAAAGTTGGTTGATTTTGTGGAAAAGAAAGGAATTAAATTGGTGAAGCAATTGAATACTCATCTACATATCGATCATGTTTTGGGCAATCAATTTATGAAAGATCAGTTTGGATTGCTTACCGAGGCTCATAAAGATGATGAGTTTTTGTTGGCTGAAGCACCTAACTATGCAGTTCGATTAGGACTTGAGAATGTGGTAGAACCTCCTCCTATTGGTAAGCTAATTAAGGAGGGAGACCTTATTAAATTTGGTAATTCTGAGTTGAAAGTTCTTCATGTTCCCGGACATTCACCAGGTCATGTCGTATTTTACAACGAGGAACAAAAATTTTTAATTGCAGGTGATGTTTTATTCCGAGAAAGCATTGGACGAACAGATTTACCATACGGAAATTTCGATCAGTTAATTGAAGGAATCAAAAATAAACTTTTAGTTTTGGATGATGAAGTTCGTGTGTATCCTGGTCATGGACCAGAAACATCTATTGGCCATGAGAGGGTTAATAATTTGTTCTTAAAAGGCTTAAGTTAAAGCATTTTTTTTTTCAAAACCTCATTAAAAATATGAGGTTTTTTTGTATCCCATAATGGCTTATTTTAAAACCGTAAATATGACAAATGTCATGTTTGTATTATTCTATAATACAATTTGTTAACAGAAATTATTGTGGGAGTATAAAATGTTGAAAAACAGTGACTAAATTCAGTGTTACAGCTCCATGTAAATTTAAATCTTTTACTACTTTTACATTCACAAATATTTTACAAACAACACTTAATTTAAACTACAATATGGCTACTGAAAAGTTTGTTTCCCGTCACATTGGACCTCGCAATGGCGATATTAAAACAATGTTGGAAACTGTTGGTGCTCCTTCTTTGGAAGCCTTGATTGATGAAACAATCCCTTCAGATATTCGTTTGGAAAAAACACTGGATCTTCCCAAAGCATTATCAGAATACGAATATTTTTCGAAGATTAAAGGAATTGCTGCTAAGAACAAAGTATTCCGAACATTTATAGGACAAGGATATTATGATACAATTACTCCTGCTGCTATTCAGCGGAATGTGTTGGAAAATCCGGGCTGGTACACTCCTTATACACCCTATCAGGCGGAAGTATCGCAGGGTAGGTTGGAAGCTTTATTGAACTTCCAAACCATGATTTTGGATCTGACTAAAATGGAATTGGCAAATAGTTCTCTTTTAGATGAAGCGACCGCTGTTGGGGAGTCTATGTATATGATGAAAGCTCTTCGTTCTCGCGCTAAGAAAAAGGCTGGTGCAAATCAGTTTTTTGTAGATAAGAATGTTTTTGCTCATACTTTAGATGTATTAACGACTCGTGCAATTCCTTTGGGAATCGAGTTAGTGATTGGAGACTTTCATACTTTTGAATTTAATAAGAATGTATTCGGAGCCATTGTTCAATATCCAGCTTCAAACGGAAGTGTTGAGGATTATACAGGTTTTGTTGAGCGTGCTCATCAGGCTGAGGCTTTGGTTTCAGTTTCTGCCGATTTAATGAGTTTGGTGCTGTTAACTCCTCCTGGGGAGTGGGGAGCCGACATAGTTGTTGGTACATCTCAACGTTTTGGTGTTCCAATGGGATATGGAGGACCTCATGCAGCATATATGGCTTGTCGCGAAGCTTACAAGCGAAATATTCCTGGACGTATTATTGGTGTAACCAAAGATGCTCAGGGAAATAATGCTTTGCGTTTGGCTTTACAAACTCGCGAACAGCATATTAAACGCGAAAAAGCGACTTCGAATATCTGTACAGCTCAAGCTTTACTGGCAACAATGGCTAGTTTTTATGGCGTTTATCATGGACAAGAAGGTTTGAAGAGAATTGCGATGCACATTCATTCTGCAACAGGTATTCTTTCCGAAGGATTAAAATCTTTGGGTTATCAACAAACTATTGACAACTTCTTTGATACTTTGCAAGTTAAGATTCCTGCAGGAGTTTCTATTGAGGAGATCCGTAAAGCTTCCTTAAAAGCAGAATTCAACTTTAATTATATTAGTGAAACAACAATAGGAATTTCTATTGATGAAAAAATTAGTGCTGCGGAATTAAGTAGCATTCTTACCATTTTCGCAAAAGCAACTGGTAAGAATGAAGTAGTGGTGAATGATATCGAAGATAGAATCTCTTTCGATTCAAAATATACAAGAACAAGCGAATTTTTAACTTTTGATGTATTTAAGCGTTACCGTTCCGAAACGGCTTTGATGCGTTACATTAAAAGCTTGGAGAAGAAAGATATTGGATTGAATACATCTATGATTTCTTTGGGTTCGTGTACAATGAAGCTAAATGCAGCTGTTGAAATGTTGCCTCTTAGTTGGCCGGAGATTGGTGGTATTCACCCATTTGTGCCTATTGATCAGGCGCTTGGTTATAAAGAAATTATTGAGGATCTTGAAAAATGGCTTTCGGTTATTACCGGATTTGCAGGATGTACTTTACAGCCAAATTCAGGTGCAGCAGGTGAGTATACCGGATTGATGGTGATTCGAGAATATCATATCTCAAGAGGTGAAGGTCACAGAAACGTTGTTTTAATTCCATCGTCGGCTCACGGAACAAACCCCGCTTCGGTAACTATGGCAGGAATGAAAGTTGTTATCGTAAAATGCGATGATAATGGAAACGTAGAATTTGAGGACTTAAAAGAGAAAGCTGAACAGCATAAAGATGATTTGTGTGCTTATATGATCACATATCCATCTACGCATGGTGTGTTCGAAACAGGTATTAAGGAGATGATGAATTTGATTCATGAAAACGGAGGACAGGTTTACATGGATGGAGCTAATATGAATGCTCAGGTTGGTTTGACTAATCCAGGGATTATTGGTGCTGATGTTTGTCACTTGAATCTTCATAAGACATTTGCAATTCCTCATGGTGGTGGTGGACCCGGTGTTGGTCCAATTGGTGTCGCTGAGCATTTGGTGCAATTCTTACCATCTCACAAATTTGTGAAAACCGGTGGCGAAAATGCGATTACTGCAGTTGCTGCAGCTCCATTTGGATCGGCTAGTGTATTGCCAATTACATATGGATATATTGCCATGCTGGGTGCTGATGGATTGGAAGAAGTTACTAAAATGGCAATTTTGAATGCCAATTATTTAGCTTCATCTTTTCAAAAGTTAGGATTTAAAATCCTTTATACTGGTGAAAAGGGACGTGTAGGGCATGAGATGATTTTTGATTGTCGCGAGTTTAATAAATCGGTTGGTATTACCGATACTGATATCGCTAAACGATTAATGGATTATGGATTTCACGCCCCAACCTTGTCATTCCCGGTTCATGGAACTTTAATGGTTGAACCTACGGAAAGTGAGCCGTTGGAAGAGATGGATCGTTTTATTGAAGCGTTGGCGAAAATCAATGAGGAAATGAAAGAGATCGAAGATGGTATTGCTGATGTTTCTGATAATGTATTGAAAAATGCACCTCATACACATAAAGTATTAACCGCTGATGAGTGGAATCATACATACAATCGTCAAAAAGCAGCTTATCCATTAGCTTGGGTTGCTGATAATAAATTTTGGCCTTCAATAGGTCGTGTTGATGATGCTTTTGGTGATAGAAATTTAATGTGTACATGTGCTCCATTAGAGGCGTACAATGAAGAATATATTGATGTCGACTAAGTAGTCTAATCATATAAATGGTAGAATCCGGTGAGTAAATTCTCATCGGATTTTTTCGTATAAATAATAACGAAATTTAGTGCGCAAAAAAGGAGGCTGCCCCGGCCTCCTTTTATTGTTCTATTACTAACCCTAAAATTTAACTATGAAAATAATGAATTGAATAAATTCATTAAATCTATATCTATTTACGTGAGAGTTGTGAAAAAGTTTTAGTTACTAGGAGCTTAGAGCTGCAATTTAGCGTTGTTGATTTTCATAAAAATGAGTGCTTTCCTTTTATTACTGGTCTTTCCTGATGGTGAAAAAAAATGAAAAAAAGACACTTGACTCTTTATTTAGCCAAGTATTGTAATTGCCAGTAATTCAAATGTTTAAGTTAAGTTAAAATGAATGATGATGAAGTTTAAAATTCATTTTCAATCACCATGCTCAAAATATCTTTTAATTTTTTATTCATTGCAGCAACCTGTTTCGGAATAAAACTATTTGCTGTCATTCCAGGAACTGTATTCGCTTCCAAAATGAAAATCTCATTTTTTCGAAGCATATAATCAACTCGTACAATTCCTTTGCATTTTAAGGCATCGTAAATTTCAGAAGATAAATTCTGAAATTGAACTGTTAATTCTTCAGAGATTCTTGCCGGAGTAATTTCTTCCGCCATATTTGGATCGTACTTCGCTTCGTAATCGAAAAATTCCTTTTTAGGCAATACTTCTGTTACCGGGAAAATAATACTTTCCTTTTTTGTTTTAACGAGTCCGCAAGTAAATTCAAGCCCATCTATAAACTCTTCTATAATTACCTCATTGCCTTCTTTAAAAGCTTTTTTAATTGCAACATCAAGGTCTTCTAATTTTTTAACTTTCGAAATGCCAAAACTAGATCCATCTGCATTTGGTTTTACAAAACAAGGCATGCCTAGTTTTTCTCCAATTGCTTTGGCTGAGAAATTTTGTCCTTGTTTTAGTAGAATAGACTCGGCAACAGTATGACCCAATGATTTCAGATATGAATTACAGGCATGCTTATTAAAACTAAGCGCACTGCTAAAAACATCACAAGTTGAATGAGGAATGTTTAGCAGATTCAAATATCCTTGTAAAATACCATTTTCGCCGGGAGTTCCATGAATTCCGATGTAAGCGAAATCAAACTTTATTTTTTCACTTTTGGTACTAAAACTAAAATCGTTTCGATCGATTGGGTAATATCGATCTTCGATTTTTACATTCCAATCTGTTCCCTTTAGAATTACTAAAAAGGGAGTGTAATTCTCAGTATCCAAGTTTGAGAAAATATGATTTGCAGTTTGAAGTGAGATTTCAAATTCAGCAGAATCTCCTCCGGCAATTACAGCGATTATTCTTTTCATAGGGACAATATAGTTTTATTCCTCTTCTTCTGGTTCTAAGGGTCTGTTAGATGTGTAATCTCTCCATTTCTGGATTAGAGTAGCCATGTCTTCAGGTATTTCTGAATCGAATGAAATATATTCTTCAGTTACCGGATGAATGAAGCCTAATGTTTTAGCATGTAAGGCTTGTCTTGGGCAAATTTTAAAGCAGTTCTGTACAAACTGTTTGTATTTGGTAAAAGTGGTTCCTTTTCTGATATCATCTCCGCCATATTCAGCATCGTTGAACAGAGGATGACCAATGCTCTTAAAATGGACCCGTATTTGATGAGTTCTTCCGGTTTCTAAAGTACATTCAACTAAATTCACGTAACCAAGTCTCTCCAGAACCCTATAATGCGTTACGGCATGCTTTCCATATTCTCCATCAGGAAAAACATCCATCACTTTTCGGTTTTTTAGGTTTCTTCCAACATGACCGGTTATTGTACCTTCGTCGTCATCAAGATTTCCCCAAACCAGCGCATGATATTTACGATTACTGGTTTTATTGAAAAACTGTAATCCTAATTTTGTTTTAGCATCTTCTGTTTTGGCAACGACCAGAAGTCCTGAGGTGTTCTTATCGATGCGATGCACCAATCCCGGACGTGGATCCTTTGCATTAAACAGAGGTAAATTTTGCAAATGAAATGCCAATGCATTCACCATAGTATCGGAATAATGCCCGTACGAAGGATGTACAACCATTCCTGGCTTTTTATTAATAATTAGGAACGCATCATCTTCGTAAACAATATTTATTGGAATATCTTGGGCAATAATTTCAATTTCTCTAGGAGGATAACTCAGTACAATAGTGATTATATCCCCTGGTTTTACTTTGTAATTTCTTTTTACAGGCACATCGTTTACGAAGATTTTTCCATTGTTAGCCGCATCTTGAATTTTATTTCTAGATGAGTTTAACATTCGGGCAACAAGAAATTTATCAATCCTTAGTGGCGATTGTCCCGGATCAGCCTTGAAACGAAAATGTTCGAATTGTTCTTGGTTTGTATCCAATTCATTGTCAATATTGATATTATCTAAAGGCTTTTTTTCAGTCATTTTTTTTGAATTGTTTTAGTAAAGCAATGTGCTTAAACGTTTTTGTAACAAAGAATCAGCACGTTGAAGCTTTAACGAATCTCTTGTTAGCCAGATATCAATTTTGGATCCTGGACGCATCTTTTGATTGTTAGTAAAGGATGGAGATTGCTTCCAGACCTTAGCTTGAATAGAATCAGAATGATTGCTTATGGATGCATCAAATTTTATTCTTCCCAAATTCATGTTGGATAGAATAATTTTCTCCTCAGCTTGTGAGTTTATTATTCCTAATAAGTTTGGTGCAATTATTCCATTGTTGTCACCTTTCCCCAGTACTAAATCTATACTCGAACCTTTATTAATCAAACTTTCAGCATGAATTGTGTCGCCATTGTATTTTGGATATAAAACCAAATTGAAAAATTGATTCTCTCTATATTCTAATTTTCCAATTTTAAATCCATTGGTAATTAGTAATTCATACGCTTGTCGGAATGAATTATCGACCAGATTAGGAAAGCGAATTTGTTCAGGCTGATTGGCATTAATTGTCAAGAATAAATTTCTCTTTCTTTTTACAATTGATCCAGCTAAAGGTCTTTGGTCAAGAACAGAGCCGGGGGCAAAATTTGGATTAAAGATAGAGTCGTAAATAGAGAATTTTAATTGCTCCGATTCAAGTTTGTTCTCAGCCTCTTCAAGACTCATTCCATATAAGTCAGGAACTTCCAGCTCTTCTCCATGATGAGTGTACCACCTTAAACTAATAAGAGTGATCCAAATTAAAATGATTGTAACTAGTAGAGCAATTCCAATTTGTATTAAAAACAGTTTGCTCTTGAAGAAATTTGCTGATTTCATCTAATAGTGGGCTTTAGTATTCTTTATAAACAACTAATTGCAAAAGAAAATATTTTTTTATTAAACTTTCATCTGTCTTCTGCAAAAATAGCAGAGATTTTTTAGATTAAAGAAAAAAATGAAGTAAACCAGAATTAAATACTTGATTTGGGGTTAATCCATAAAAAAAGAGCTCCCTCGGAACTCTATCTTCATCAATAATAGAATAATGTTATATTCTATAAAATACAAAAAAGTAAAGAATATAGAATTCTTTACTTTCTGTATATCGTCAACTTAATTGAAATTAAGCCTTGTGTTTGCGCTCACTAGAAACAGATAGTTTTTTTCTGCCTTTAGCTCTTCTGCGAGATAATACTGCTCTTCCGTTTGCTGAAGACATTCTCTCTCTGAATCCGTGCTTGTTTCTTCTCTTTCTATTTGAAGGTTGAAATGTTCTTTTCATCGCGAAAATTTTTTATCGAATAAAGTTATTATATGCGTTGATTTCGGATTGCAAAAATAGGGTTTTTTTTAATCTAACAAAAAGATCAGCGCTTTTTTTTTACTAAAGATCAAGGTGCACCACTTTTTTGGTCTCAAAAAACTCTTCTTTGAAATAATCTGAACACTCGTAAAGGCTGATTCTACTTCCATATTCAGAGATTTCATCTTCAAAATCACCACCCTTTAAATAAATGATTCCATTGGGTAAACTATTTTGATCTTTTGCCTTACTATTTTTTTTAACCATGTTCACAAATTTAGGGAATGCAGTCACAGCTCTACTCACAATAAAATCAAATCTATTAGTAATTTGCTGAACTCTAATGTGTTCTGCTTTTATATTTCCTAATTCCAAGGCTTTGGCAACTTCTGTTACAACTTTTATCTTTTTTCCAATTGAGTCAATCAAATAAAAATTGCATTCCGGAAATAGAATTGCCAGCGGAATTCCAGGAAATCCACCTCCGGTTCCAACATCCATTATCTTTGTGCCAGGAGTAAATTGAATTACTTTTGCTATTGCTAAGGAGTGTAAAACGTGATGTTCATATAAAGAATCCATATCTTTTCTGGAGATAACATTAATTTGCTCATTCCAAAAAGCGTATAATTCCTTTAGTCTGGAGAATTTTTGATTTTGTTCTTCAGTTAAATTGGGAAAGTATTTTTTTATGATTTCCATGCCAAATATAAATTTAAACTTGGCAAAGATAGGCTAATTTTTGAAGATGAGGATAAAAAAGCAGTACGGGAAAAGATCTTAGTTCCTTTTCTTATCAATCTTCATTTCAGAATCTTTAAGAGTGTTGAAAAGTAATTCTCTAGCTCTAAATAATTGCGCTTTTACAGTTCCAATAGGCAGATTTAATTCTTTTGCAATTTCATCGTAGGAAAATTCTTCAAAATAGCGAAGTTCTATTAGTCTTCGGTAGCGTTCTTTCAAACGACCTACCTCGTTGCGCATTATCTTTGCTTTTTGATCTTTAATAAATTCTTGCTCAGGATTAAGTGTGTTGGATTCCAGAGAAATACTTCTTTCGTTTTCAGAGTCGTCTTTTCCATCAATTGAAATGGTGTTGCCTTTCTTTTTTCTTAGAAAATCGATGCAGTTATTAGAAGCAATTTTAAACAACCATGTACTAAATGCATATTTGGGAGAATACTGTTTGATATTCCTGAATGCTTTCCCAAATGCTTCAAAAGTTAAATCCTCAGCATCGTTTTTGTTATTTACCATTTTTAATAACATGAAGAAGATAGCGTCTTTGTATCTTTTAAAAAGTTCTTCGTATGCTTTCTGTGTACCACTAATGGCAGATAAAACAAGCCTGTAATCGTATTGAGCTTTTTCTGAGAGATTAGGATTTATTTCCATTGGTTGTTTTTACTGAAAATGAAATTAGTGCACAAAAAATATATTTTTGAAAATAGCACAAAAATGTCATATATATACGAATATAAAAATAATTTTTTTTCCTTCAAATGACTAGTGCTTATTTTAAAGAAGCTTCCAAGCAAAATTATTCTTGTTAAATAAATAATTGCTATGATAAAGTGTAGGTGTGTGAAGAATAATGCGTAAACAATAAGTGCGTAAAAAAACATTTTACTTAATGGTTCTAAATCAATAAGAAAACGAATTTTTAAAGGAAGATATTTTCGGCATTTATAATATTGTCGATTGATGTGGACCCATTGTTGAAATGCCTTCTCAGAAGGAAGGTTGATTTTTGCATCAGGTTGGATACACACCGATGCTTGAGTAAGCTTGCTAAGTTGTAAAATCATTAGGTGATCATATCCTGCTTCAAAATGCGAATGTTTTATGAAACCCTTATTTGCAAAGAATTCTGATTTCTTGTATCCCAGATTATCACCATTACCGGAATGAGCGTTACCGGAAGATGCAAAGCTGCCGTTTTTAATGTTTTGTGTAAGCAAATCAAATTTGAGAAAATTATACAGAAATCCTTTTTTGTTTTCAAAGTTAACGTATCCTATTTGTACCCCTTTGTCCCATGAGTTTACAAATTCCTGCAACCATTTATTACTTGACGGTTTGCATTGAATATTTGTAAAGATTATTTTTTCATTTTTGGCAGCTTTTATTCCTATAGTGAGGGCTAGTTTTTTGTTATGATGAAATTTGTCATCCAACGGTATTTTTGTTGTGCGAAGATGAGGGTACTTTAATTGATGCTGTGCAATTATCGTTTCTGTGTCGTCTTCACTTCCATCATTAACTACAACTAATTCAAACGCGGAATATTCTTGTTCTAAAAATCCCGAAAGGTTTTCTTGTAAATAATACCCTTCGTTTTTTACGCAGATAACTATTGAAACAGGTTCTTTTTTTTGTAAGGTGCTTGGTGTTTTTCTCTTTTTTGAAAAATAGAATATAGCGCAGGTAATATGTAATTTGTATACAAAAAGTGATAAAAAGAACAATGAGGATAGCCCATTGACTATTAGAGGTAGGTAGAGTAATTATTGTTTCCAAATTTAGTCTCGTTTATGTTTTTCAAAAATAAGTGAATCTTACCGATTAAAAAACTTTGTTTTGCAGAATGATTGATATTCGAAAAAACAATTGATTCATATATTTGATGTTTTGGGCATATATATCAGTCGTTTACCTTTGAATTTAACGGATGATTTACGAATAAGATTAATTAGTACCTTTGCTGCCTGATTTTTTACAGATTGGGAGAGAAACCCATTTGTAAATAAATAAAAACAGTTCGTATGGATTTTAAATTACAGAATACAGATCCTAAGTCTTCAGCGAGGACGGGAGAGTTAACTACTGATCATGGGAAAATTAAAACTCCCATCTTTATGCCGGTAGGGACACTTGGCTCTGTAAAAGGTGTACATCAAAGAGAATTAAGAGATGATATCAATGCAGAAATAATTTTGGGGAATACATATCACTTGTATTTGCGCCCTGGTTTGGATGTGTTGGAAAAAGCAGGAGGCTTGCATAAGTTTAATGGTTGGGAACGTCCTATTTTAACCGATAGTGGTGGATTTCAGGTGTTTTCACTTGCCGATAACAGGAAGCTGTCAGAGGAAGGTGCAATGTTTCGTTCGCATATTGATGGGTCGAAGCATTTCTTTACACCGGAAAATGTAATGGATACCCAAAGAATAATTGGAGCTGATATTATTATGGCATTTGATGAATGTCCTCCGGGAACATCTACATACGAGTATGCTAAAAATTCACTGGAACTTACTCAAAGATGGTTGGAGCGTTGTGTGAAACGATTTGATGAGACAGAACCAAAATATGGTTATTCACAAACATTATTTCCTATTATACAGGGTTGTGTTTACAACGATTTGCGGATTAAGGCAGCAGAACATGCGGCATCTTTGAATCGGGATGGATATGCAATTGGTGGTTTAGCGGTTGGTGAACCCGTGGAAGATATGTATTCAATGATTGAGGTTGTAAATCAGGTTTTGCCTGAAGATAAACCGAGATATTTGATGGGAGTTGGAACTCCTGTTAATATATTGGAAGCTATTTCGAGAGGTATTGATATGTTCGACTGTGTAATGCCTACCAGAAATGGTCGGAATGGCATGCTTTTCACAAGTGAGGGAATTATCAATATCAAGAATAAGAAATGGCATGATGATTTTTCACCAATTGATCCTAACGGAACTTCATATGTCGATCAGGCCTATTCAAAAGCCTACGTTCGTCATTTAATTCATTCGGGCGAGTTATTGGGTTCTCAGATTTGTAGTATTCACAATTTGGCATTTTATCTGTGGTTGGTGCGCGAAGCAAGAGAGCATATTAATGCGGGAACCTTCTCATCATGGAAAGAAATCATGGTTAAGAAATTAGCTGCTCGCTTATAACTGTTAAAAAATCTTACAATACAGCTAGCTTAATTGATAATTGAAGAATAAGTTATACTTTTATCCCGAAATTTGTTATCCTGCAATTTTCGGGAAATAAGGAATTTAAAATTCAGGTTTTGAAGAAATTAGATTTATACATTATCCGAAAGTTTTTAGGAACTTTCTTTTTCGCTATTGTCTTAATAATAAGTATCTCAGTTGTTTTCGATTTTTCGGAACATATCGATGAATACATAGATAAAGAAGCTCCGTTAAAGGCAATTGTTTTTGATTATTACCTAAACTTCATCCCATACTTTGCCAATCTTTTTAGTGCATTATTTACCTTTATTGCGGTAATTTTCTTTACCTCGAAAATGGCTTATGATACTGAAATAATTGCCATATTAAGTAGTGGAGTTAGCTTTCGCAGGATAATGTATCCTTACTTTGTTTCAGCACTCATAATTGGAGTTTTTTCATTTTTTCTAAGCAACTATATAATTCCTCCTGCGAATCAAAAAAGACTTGATTTTATGGCAACCTACATTAGTAAACAATTTCGAAATAAGGAACGAAATATTCATAGGCAGATTGAACCAGGTGTCTTTATCTACATGATTAACTACGAGGTGTCAAGTAATACAGGATACAAATTTACGTTGGAGAAGTTTGAGGGTAAGGAATTGGTGTCTAAATTAACTTCCCGATCGATTCGATGGAGTAAAGAGAAGAAAAAATGGACAATTAATGATTTCTTTATTCGCACAATAGATGGTGATAAGGAATCGTTTGAGACAGGAAGGACAAAGGACACGACTTTTAACTTTGGACCAGAAGAGTTTGGTTCAAAGAAAAATATTGTTGAAGCAATGAATTTACCTCAGCTAAATGCATATATCGAACAGCAATCGATGCGGGGTGATAGTAATATTGAAGCCTATAGAATTGAAAAATATAAAAGAATGGCAAATCCATTCTCAACGTTTATTCTTACACTTATTGGCGTGTCTCTGGCATCCCGTAAAATTCGTGGAGGAATGGGTTTGCATATTGGTATTGGCTTACTGTTAAGTTTTTCATTTATACTTTTTATGCAGATATCTATTGTTTTTGCTACTAATGGGGGGATGGATCCTTTGCTTGCTGTTTGGTTGCCTAATATTGTTTTTTCATTTATAGCGGTGTATTTGTATAGAATTGCACCAAAATAGAAAATTACAAATAGTTTTTTGCGAAAGGTTTGATTATCAGACTGAAGAGCTTATTTTATATGTGGCTAATTGTGGGGTGATATTGAATAGAATTTTTTTCTACCCTAAAAATTAGTAATGTTGTATCTTGGAATTTCATGAGCTCATGAAATTCAATATATATATGAAAGTATATATTTTTTAACTAAATGTACAAATTATGTCATTGAAACGAAACATTCTTGATCTTAGAAAGAGAAAAGAAAAAGTGCTGCAGGGTGGCGGTGAAAAAGCCATTCAGAAGCAAGTTGCGATGGGGAAATTGACTGCCAGAGAAAGAGTAACGTCTATTTTGGATGAAGATTCTTTTCATGAATACGATATGTTTGTTGAGCACGAGGCTCGCGACTTTGGTATGGAAAAGAAACAACTTCATGGTGATGGAGTTATCATTGGAACTGGAACTATTTATGGTGAGCCCGTGTGTATTTTTGCACAGGATTTTACTGTTGCCGGGGGTTCTCTTGGTCTTATGCATGCGCGTAAAATTACTAAAATCATGGATCACGCATTGAAGATGCGTGTGCCGTTGATTGGTATTAATGATTCGGGAGGAGCCCGTATTCAGGAAGGTGTTAATTCACTGGCAGGATATGGAGAAATCTTTTTCAGAAACACGTTAGCATCAGGTGTAATTCCTCAATTGTCAATTATTCTTGGTCCTTGTGCTGGTGGAGCTGTTTATTCTCCTGCGCTTACTGATTTTGTGTTTGTGGTTGAGAACATTTCTAAAATGTTCATTACCGGTCCTGAGGTAATAAAAACTGTTTTGGGTGAAGAAATAAGTATGGAAGAACTGGGTGGAGCTAAAGTTCATAGCGAAATCACAGGTAATGCTCATTTCTACGCTTTAAGCGAATACGAATGCTTCGAACAAATTAAGAAGCTGCTCACCTTCATACCATGGAACAATACTAAAAAAGCGAAGGCATTTCCTCCTAAGCCACCAAAACCAGAATACAAAATTGAAGAAATTGTTCCTTCTGATCCAACTCAACCATACGATATTCGTCACGTAATCAAATCTGTTGTTGATGATTCTGATTTCTTTGAAAGTATGGAGAATTTTGCTCGAAACATTGTAATTGGTTTCGGTAGAATGAATGGTGAAACTGTTGGTTTTGTAGCTAATCAGCCATTAGTTTTGGCAGGTGTGTTGGATTGTGATTCATCAGATAAAGCTGCGCGTTTTATTCGTTACTGTAATGCTTTTAATATTCCACTTGTTACTTTTGAGGATATGCCGGGTTATTTGCCAGGTGTTGAGCAGGAGCATATGGGTGTTATTCGTCATGGAGCTAAAATTCTTTATGCATATAGTGAGGCAACAGTTCCTAAAATCACTGTTATTGTCCGTAAAGCATACGGTGGAGGGTACATTGCAATGAACTCTCGCCACATGAAAGCTGATTTCATGTTCGCTTGGCCAAATGCAGAAATTGCAGTAATGGGACCTGATGGAGCGGCTAACATTATCTTTAAAAAGGAGATTTTGGCAGCAGAAGATCCCGAGGCTATGAGGAAAGAAAAGGTGGCCGAGTATAGAGAGAAATTTGCTAATCCTTATGTTGCGGCAGCTAAAGGTTATATCGATACTGTTATTGAACCTCAAGAGACACGTAGCATGTTGTTACACTCAATTGAGGTTTCTAGTAACAAAGTAGATAGCAGACCTGCGAAGAAACACGGTATTCCACCATTTTAAAAAGTATTAGATATGGGAGATTTAAAAGAATTCAACGTTGATGGTACCATTTATATAACGGAATTAACTAAGAAGTTTGAGAATAGAAAGCCTTGGGTTAGACCTAATCCGAAGCATATCAATTCATTCATTCCTGGAACAATTGTTGAAATTTTCGTTAAGGAAGGACAGGACGTTAAAGAAGGTGAAACGATTATGATTCTTGAAGCTATGAAGATGAAGAATCAGATTAAAATGCCTTTTGATGGTAAAATTGCTAAAATTTTTGTTACCGAAGGAATAATGGTTCCCAACAGATTATTAATGGTGGAAATTGAATAGTTATTCTGAACTGAAATAAAAATGAGCCTGTTCGTTGATGAACAGGCTCATTCTATTTTGAGGCTTTTGGTTTTTATAATGTTCCAGTCCAGAAAAAATAATCATTCCATATTTTAGGGCATTTCTGTTCATCTCTAAAAATTCCAAATATTGAAGATCCGCTACCCGACATCGAAGCATAAATTGCACCCATGTTGTATAGTTTATTTTTAATTTCTTTTAATTCAGGATGATTGGGGAATATACTGTTTTCAAAATCATTAAAGATTAAATGTTTCCAGTTTTCAATGGGATTTAGAATAAGTTCTTTTAATGATTTACTGGGGTATGAAGGTATAACATTGGAATAAGCTTCAGGTGTACTTATATGGATATTGGGCTTTACTAATAGGATGTGATATCCGGAAAGCTTAATGTCTGCTTCAGAGAAAATATCTCCTTTTCCTTCTGCAAAAACGGGTTTGTTGTTAATGAAAAAAGAACAATCGCTGCCTAGTTGTCCCGCCAGATTTTCCATTGAGTTAGATGGAATTCTTAGTTTGTACTGTTCGTTCAGCATTTTGATCATAAAGGCTGCATCTGAAGAACCGCCTCCCAATCCTGCACCAAAAGGAATGTTTTTGTGTAAATGGATATTGGTTGATGGAATGCTGTGTTTTGCATGAAGTAAATCAAACGCTTTACAAACAATATTATCCTTGTCATCGATATTTATCGGGATACCGGATGACTTGAAGTTGTACTTGTTTTTATTGTCCGAATCGGATATTTCCAATCCATCAGCAAGAGGGATGGGATAGAAAATAGTTTCGATGTTGTGAAATCCGTCGGTTCTTTTCTCAACAATATTTAATCCAATATTAATTTTAGCATTTGGGAAGCGAAGCACAAGTAATAAGTTTTATGATTGAATGGTAAAAATACTTGATTTATAAGAGCAAAAAAAATCAATTAGTAGTATTTTTATTTTCTATCTTTGACACTGCATTCTGTAATTTTTCCAGAACTCTTTTTGAGGGAGAAAATAATACTTAGGATGTTGATTTTAAAGGGAAAAAGAATTATTAGAATTTAGTGTTTTATGGCTGAGGCAAATAAGTATAACAATAAACCTAAGAATAAAGTAGATCTTGATTACGGGAAAGTTCCTCCGCAGGCTTTGGAGCTTGAGGAAGCTGTTTTGGGAGCGTTAATGCTCGAAAAAGATGCAATGATTTCGGTAGGGGATATTTTAAATGCAGATTCATTCTATAAGGATGCTCACCAGAAAATATACAAAGCCATTTTATCTTTATCAATTAACGAGGAACCTGTTGATATTTTAACAGTGACAGAGGAATTGAAACGACAAGGCACTTTGGAAGATGTTGGAGGTCCGTTTTACATTACTCAACTTACTAATAGAGTTGCTTCGGCTGCTCATATCGATTTTCATGCGAGAATTATTGCTCAAAAATTCATTCAGAGAGAATTAATACGAGTTTCTTCCGAGATACAATCTCAAGCTTTCGATGAGAGTGTCGATGTAGCTGATCTTTTGGATAGAGCTCAACAGGACGTTTTTGAAATAGCAGAAGGAAATATTAAGAAAGAATCTTCTCATATTCGCCCTTTGGCAGATGAGGTGATTAATCAAATTGTAGAAGCAGGAAAACGAACCGACGGTTTGAGTGGTGTTCCTTCTGGCTTTACTGCTTTGGATCGAATTACATCGGGATGGCAAAAGTCCGATTTGGTGATTATTGCTGCTCGTCCTTCTATGGGAAAAACAGCATTTGTGTTGTCGATGGCACGAAATATGGCTGTTGACCATAAATCACCAATAGCTATCTTCTCACTCGAGATGGGTGCTGATCAGCTGGTAAAACGTTTGATATCCAGTGAAACGGAATTGGGATCGGAAAAATTAAGAAGCGGACGTCTGGAGGATTTTGAATGGGAACAGTTACATGTTAAAATTAAAGATCTTATTGAAGCTCCAATCTATGTTGATGATACACCAGGTTTGTCTATTTATGAATTGCGGTCAAAGTGTCGTAGATTAAAAGCAAAACATGATATTAGTTGTATAGTAATTGATTATTTGCAACTTATGACAGCTGGTTCTGATATGCGTGGTAACCGTGAACAGGAAGTAAGTTTAATATCGCGACAGCTAAAAATTATTGCAAAAGAATTAAATGTACCGGTAATTGCACTTTCTCAGTTGAATCGTGGTGTTGAACAAAGAACAGGTGATGCGAAGAAACCAATGCTTTCCGATTTACGTGAATCGGGTGCGATTGAGCAGGATGCTGATATGGTGTTGTTTATCCATCGCCCGGAGCGATATGGTATTACTGAAGATGCTGAAGGAAATTCATTAATTGGTATTGCCGATATTATTATTGCGAAACACCGTAATGGTGCGGTAGGTGAAATTCAGCTTCGTTTCCGTACTAATTTAGCTAGATTTACCGACTTGGAAGGAGAATCATTATCAGCATTTGACGATGCAGGGGCAGAGGATGTGAAAACATTCAGCTCAAGTATGAATCAGGAACCCTCTGGTTTTGACGATTTTAATGCTGGATTAAATGGAGGGACTGATTTTGATAATGCAGCTCCTTTTTAGTTGATTCTTACCAAATAGAATTTCTTATCTTGTTTTTATGATTGAGGATAGATTGTTCTTGAAAAGATTTTTTCGAAAAATAGTTTTGCTTCTATTTCTCGTTATGACTGCTTGTGCATCCTATTCTGCAAGTTTATTGATACAGATGGATGATACTCAGAAGAATCATTTAAAGGCTTATGGTATTGCATTTTGGTCTTTGGAAAAGAATTACGAGATATATTGGCTGTTAAATTATCGTGGAGGTTCTTTTTTGGTTCCATTCCATAAAGAAATACAAGATGAGTGTTTGATACGAGGAGTTGGTTTTTCTGTTGTTAGTGATATTTCTGCACAGCAAATATTGACTGATATTTCGAGTGATGAACTCAATATGGATGCCGTTAAGTTGGAAAAACCACCATTAATTGCAGTCTACTCTCCAAAAGGAAAGAAGCCTTGGGATGATGCTGTTACACTAGCTCTTAGTTATGCTGAAATTCCTTATGACATAATTTATGATGATGAGGTAATGACAGGAAAGCTGTCCAAGTATGATTGGTTGCACTTGCATCATGAGGATTTTACCGGACAGTTTGGGAAATTTTATACGGCTTACCGAAATATGAAATGGTATAAGGATGGGGTGCAAGCAAATTTGGAAGTAGCTAATCGGTATGGTTTTTCGAAGGTTTCAGATCTGAAAAAAGCAATATCTGTAAAAATAAAAAGCTTCGTTGAGGCTGGTGGTTTTTTGTTTGCTATGTGTTCTGCTACCGATACTTTTGATATAACACTGGCATCGGGAGAACATGATATTTGTGATGCTGTGTTCGATGGGGATCCCATAGAACCAGATGTTCAATCTCACCTGGATTACTCAAAAACGTTCGCTTTTCAGAATTTTACAATCGAGAAAAATCCTAATGTGTATGAATTCTCGGATATTGATGTGACTTTAACCAGGAAGATAAGGAAAGATGAAGATTATTTTTCCTTATTCGAGTTTTCAGCCAAATGGGATCCCATTCCAACAATGTTGTGTCAAAACCATAAGAATCTGATAAAAGGTTTTATGGGACAAACCACAGCTTTTAAGTTGGAGTTAATTAAGCCCAATGTGCTTGTTCTGGGAGAAAATAAATTGGCGGGTGAGGCAAGATATATTCATGGGAATTTTGGAAAAGGAACCTGGACTTTTTATGGAGGTCACGACCCCGAAGATTATCAACATTTAGTTGGAGATCCGCCAACAGATCTTAATTTGAAAAAGAATTCGGCGGGTTATCGTCTAATATTAAATAATGTTTTGTTCCCTGCAGCAAAAAAGAAGAAGAGAAAAACGTAAGAAGAGTCTAAAAGTCCAAGAGCTCAAAAGTCAATACACTGTGTCCCTTTCTGTCTTCCGTGGTAAAACCGGTTTTGTTTTGTGTTTCTTTGTGAAGTCCTTTGTTTGCCTCTGCGGTGAAACTCTTTTTTTATTTTTGTTTAAATTCCCTTGAAGCAGTGATTATTAGCACGATAAGATAAAAGAAAAGGCTGCGTCCCCTAAACGCAGCCTTCGTATTTCAACATCGGTCATATACCAGTTTCAATATATTATTAACCATTTGTAATCTATTAACCTTAGTAACTTCACTAACCCTTTAGAATTGTTTATGAATGTTACGGTACAAACCTGATGTTGGCAACAAAACAAGTTTGCATATCAAGTTTTGTTGTTTACCGCTGCAAATATAAAAGTTCTTTTCTTATCATTACGTAGTTTCTGCTTGTTTTTTGTTCCGAATTGTTAAAGAACATTAAAACTAGCTTACGGATTGTAATGAAAATATGTTGATTAACATCTTAAAGAATATTTTTGATTTCAAGCAAATCACTAATCTCAAATGTTGGTTCGTCTTTGTGGTTGATTCTGTGCGGATTGAAATAGATTTGATCCATTTTTACTCTTTTGGCACCAGCAATATCAGTGGATAGATCATCCCCAATTAGTAAGCTATTGTTGGCAACAGCACCTGATTTATTAAATGCATACTCAAATATTTGTGGAGTTGGCTTGTTTGCCCCTGCATCTTCCGAAGTAATTACCTCCGTGAAATAGGCATCTAACTTTGAGTTTTGGAGTTTCTTAGCTTGAACCTCATTAAAACCATTGGTGATAATATACAATTGGTATTTTTTAGTTTTTAAATATTCGAGAATCTGATGGGCATTTGGGAAAGTAACTGTTTGTAAGGGAGTAATTTCAATAAAATCCTTCGCGATTTCTTTCGCTAAATCAAGATCATTTTTTCCCGCCTCTTTTAATGTTAGATAGAATCTTCGGTACATCAAATCTTCTTTTTTAATCCTTTTTTGATAGTAAGCATTCCATAATTTGCCGTTGTGATATTCATATCGTGATTTGAAAAACAGGAAGCTTCCAAATATTGATTGCAATTGGTAATCTCTAAAGAGTTGATTGAGGCTCGCTTCAGAATTTTTATTAAAATCCCAGAGTGTACGGTCAAGATCGAAAAAAATATGTTTGTATTTTGAATTGTTCATCCAGTTTAATAAAATCTATTGAGTTGATTGAGCTGTTTGGTATTAATTAAACAAAAATGATAATCTTGCGTAAGATAAGTCGATTTGTTTGATTAAAATGTAATCAAAATAAGTATATATGAATAAATTTTTATGGATATTTTTTATTAAAATTCTACTTGTGAACTCTGTTAGTGCACAAACAGTAAGTGTAAATGTTACCAATCCCCAATGTGAAGGTGAATCAGGACAAATTACGGTATCGGTTAATCCTTCTGGCGATTATAGGGTTAAAGTTAATGGGACTACCTCAAATTTTTCTACAACTCGTACCATTTCAAATCTACCGGAAAATACTTACAGGGTAGTTGTATCCAAAAAAATGACGTTTTTGTGGTTTTCATGGTGGTCAGATATTTATGACCAAAATAAAACAGTGCTTGCTGATGATACTCAAAATCCAATTTTTCAAAATCCTCAAGCAGATATCTTAGTAAATGCCTCTGGTAGTTCATGTGGAGAAATTGCTGATTATACGGTTCCTGTTGCAACAGATAATTGTAGTGCATTTACGGGGGCTTTAACAGGATTTTCTTATTTGGGTGAGCTAAATAATCATACCTATTATTATTCAAATAATAGTGTGAATGCGACTACGGCCATCCAAAATGCAATAGATAATGGAGGGCATTTGCTTACCATAGGAAGTCAGGCTGAAAATGATTTTATAAGCAATGGGGTTGGAGCTTCAATTTGGATTGGATTCACAGATATAAACACTGAGGGGAATTTTCAATGGGTCACAAGTGAATTTGTTGCTTATACAAACTGGAATAGTGGGGAACCAAATGATTCCGGTTCAAACGAAGACCATACTGAGATGTATACAAGTGGACGTTGGAATGACTCAAGCGGAACAAATAATAAACGATACGTTGTCGAATTCGAAGGTGCATTGGTAGTGCAAACAGGAGGATTGGCTTCTGGTTCTTTATTTCCTGTCGGAACAACAGTTAATACCTTTTTAGCAACTGATAATAGTGGAAATACATCAACGCATAGTTTTAATGTGACAGTTGTGGATATTACACCTCCTGGAATATCACAGCTTAGAGCAGATTATTATGACGGGCGAAACTTCGATACTTTCAGAGAAAGCTTACTTGTTAATGAATTAAATTATTCTTGGGGATCTGGAGCTCCGGAATCAAGCTTGGTAGGAACAGATAATTTTTCCATTCGTTTTCAAGGAAATGTAAAAGCTCCACAGGCGGGAACTTATACTTTCTATACAAATTCCGATGATGGAGTTCGTTTGTGGGTTGATGGACAGTTGCTTGTTGATAATTGGACGGATCATGGACCGACTGTTAATTCGGGCACAATAGCTTTGTTGGCAGGACAAATTACTCCAATCACATTAGAGTATTATGAACTAGGCGGAGGTGCAGTTATTAGTTTAGAATGGGAGGGACCTGGACTTGCAAGAGAATTTGTTAGCAACAATGGAACAGGTACTTGCCAGGATATAACCATCGATGTTAGCGCAACAGGTTCATACAACTTAACGGTTGCTGAAGTAGATCCGGGGTATTCTGATGAATGTGGAATTGCTTCGAGAACCCTAAGTAAGACCAATTTTACATGTAGTGATTTGGGTGCGAATTCGTTGACTTTCACTGTCGTTGATGTAAATGGTAATTCGTCAAATTGTGTAATTGATGTAAATGTAATTGGTGGTCCTGTCATTAATCTCTCTGTACTGGGTGATACGAAATGTCTTGGTAATGATGCGCAGCTTACAATACAGTTAAGTGAAAGTGGTGTTGTCTATTCTGCTTATAAAGGAGGAACTCAAATTGGAAGTTCCGTTACAGGAAATGGTTCAGATATTATAGTTTCAATACCAACTGTCGGATTTTCTTTTGGGAATAATACAATTAATTTTAAAGCTCAGAGCGGAGTATGTCTTGCGAATCTTACAAATACTGCAGTTGTCGTAATTTCGGGAGTTCCCAACCCATCAGGGATATATCACGAATAGTACCCAATTGATCAATATTTTTTTGAGTCGCAATTAAATTTGAAAAAAAATTAAACAAAATATATTTTTTTTCGTATTCCTAAGGAATTGAGAATAATTAATTATTTTTGGTTTGCCAATTTGATTAACCTAAAATATCTCTGAAACGATTTCAATATGCAAGATTTTACACTTAATTCTTCTTTTTCTTTATTTTCACTTCGTATTCTGTGTGTTATTTTACCTTTTATTGGTTTCTCCATAGAAGTTAATGCCCAAACAGATTATAATATGCCAACCTCAGGTACTACAACAGTGAACGTGGTGAGCGGGGATCGATTTTTTGATAGTGGGGGATTTAATCCAAGTGGAGCTTATGATGCGGCTTATGATTATGGAGGAAATCAGAGAGCTAATATCATATTTCAAGCGCCGGTAGGTTCGGTAATTAGGGTAACTTTTGTGGAATTTGAAGTTGAGGACAGGGGGAATTCGATTTATGATAGATTGCTATGTTACGATGGTTCTGGTACAGGAGGAACTAGATTAGGTCGGTATTATGGAACTTCAGGTGGATCAAATACGGATAGACCAAGTGTTGTAATTTCAAGTGATAATTTATTAACCTTTAGGTTTGTTTCGGATGGTAGTGTAGAGGAAGAAGGATGGGAAGCAATTATTGAAGTGTTATCTCCACCATGTTCTGTTGGTTCTGATCTTATTTGGACTGAAAATTTTGAAACTGCTGCAGTAAAAGGAACTTCTACAAGTACTGAGATTAAAAGACAAAAGTATCCTGGGAACCAATCGGGTGGTTGGGGTATGGTTGGGTCTAATATAGGAAATCTCAGAACGTGGCAATCAAATAGCATAGATATTTCTGCTTTTAAAGATATTCGTGTCTCCATGGATGTTGGTTCTTGGAGGAATAAAATGGAGAATACTGATTATATTAACCTTTCTTATTCTGTTGATGGTGCTGGTTTTGTAGAATTTTCCAGTAATGGATCTTTTATAAATGTTATAGGAGCTCAGGAGGCTTGTTCTAATATACCTAATGGAAGTAATTTGGTAATTAGAGTAAGTATGTATAATAATGCAACTAATGAGTTCTATTATGTGGATAATATATCTGTTACAGGAGAGTTAATTGCTGTTGGAAATCCACCAAATGCTATTTGTAAAGATTATACAGTTAGTTTAGATGCTTCGGGAAATGCAAGAATAGCTCCAATGGATATAAATAATGGCAGTAATGATCTTGAGACAGCGGAATCTGACTTAATTTTAAGCTTGGATAAAAGAGATTTTACTTGTGCTGATTTAGGAGATAATACAATAACTTTATCCGTTAATGATCTGGATGGTAATGTATCTACCTGTACTTCAACGCTTACTGTTCAGGATTTGGTAGCTCCATCTTTATTAAATTTAAATGCAGAGTATTATACGGGAATAAATTTTAATAGCTTACTGTATTCAGAGGCTGTGGATGAAATTGATTCCGATTGGGGTAATGGCTCACCCAATGCAGGTCTTGTTGGGAATGATAATTTTTCAGTTCGTTATACCGGAAGTTTTGTTGTTCCGGAAACTGGAAATTATATTTTTTATACAAATTCTGATGATGGTGTGCGTTTAGCTATCGATGGTTCCTACGTGATAGATAATTGGACAGATCATGGTCCAACGGTTGATAGTGGTACTCGAAACTTAAGTAAGGGCGAACATACAATTGCACTGGAATATTATGAAAGAGGAGGTGGTGCTGTAATTGAATTAGAATGGGCATCTGCTGATGCAGGAGTTGCGAGACAGGTCTTTTCTAAATCTTCCATACTGAATCATACAATAATTGAAACTACTTTGACATTGAATGCATCTGGTAATGCAACTCTTCTTCCTGCCGATGTAGATCCTGGCTTTATAGATAATTGTGGAATCGTTACTAGTACTCTTAGCAAATCTAATTTTACTGCTTCCGATATAGGATCGAATGTTGTTGTTCTTACCGTTTCAGATGCGAGTGGGAATTCAGCAACTTGTAGCTTAAATGTAATTGTTAATCCATTTGTGCCTGAGGTAAGTCTGTCTGTTAATGTAAATTCAATAAATGAAAATGGTGGAAATGCCTTCCTTACTGCTACATTGAATGGAGTTTCTTCTATCGATGTGTTCGTTAATTTGGCTATGTCGGGAACCGCGTCGAGTTCAGATTATTCAATATCAAATCTTCAAATAGTTGTTCCTCATGGAAGTTTAACGGCTAGTGTAACCTTAAGTTCTGTTGATGACGTAGATGTTGAGGGGGATGAGATTTTGAATGTAAGTGTTGGCAGCCTTGTAAATGGAACTGAAAATGGAACCCAAATGGTCATGCTTACCATAGTAGATGATGATGTTCCATCAACAGATCCAATACGAGTCGATCGACAGAGTCCGGAAAATACTTATTCTCCCAATGATCTGGTTCAGAATATTCTTGTTACAGGCTGCTTGACAGCTAGTGGTGTTCAATATGGTGGCGATCAGACTCTTGGTGTAGGGTATTTTAATGCAGGAGATTCTGATTTTCCATTATCCTCGGGTCTTATTATGTCTACAGGGCGGGTGAGAAAGGCTGAAGGTCCTAATAGTGGGAATGTATCTGATAATATTGGAAGCGCTGCTGTTGATGCGGATGTAAACAGGTTGAATGGAAGTGCAAGGGACATTCAGATTTTAGAGTTTGATTTTGTGCCTGCAGGGAATAAGCTTGAATTTAGGTATTTGTTTGCTTCCGAGGAATATCCAGAGTATGCTTGTGGATCTTACAATGATGTATTTGGTTTTATTTTGAGCGGTCCGGGAATTTCCGGTCCATTTTTAAATGGAGGGGAAAACATAGCTTTATTACCTTCCAGCACAAATTTTGTTACCATTAATAATGTAAATGATCAAGGATGTGGTAATTCGTCCTATTATGTAGATGGAGCAGGAGGTTTTGCAACTCAATTCGATGGTAGAACCAGTGTTCTTACAGCAAGTGCAGATGTTGTTGCATGTCAAACATATCATATTCGATTGATAATTGCTGATGTTTGGGATGATGCATATAATTCTGCTGTGTTTTTGGAGGCGGAAAGTTTCAAATCCAATGAGGTGTCAATTCAGAACGGAATTGGTGTTGAAGATGATGTCGATGTAATGTATGAAGGTTGCAACGGTAGTTATATCAAATTTATTCGTGCCGAAGATTTTGATGAAGAATTAACTTTTGATTTAAATATTTCAGGATCAGCTGAAAATGGTGTTGATTATGTTTATGTCGATCAGGTGGGGAATCAGATTGGAAATGGAGAATTGCCAAACTCGGTTACTATACCTGCTGGAATTGATGAGGTTGTTTATTATTATAAAGCACTATTAGATACAGGAATTGAAGGTGATGAAGAATTACGCCTTTCTTTTCTGAAAAGTTGTCCTTGTTCTGCACCAGATTATTACGAAAAGGTTGTGACTATTATTGATGTTCCAGAAATAGAGGCTTCACCAACCAGTTTGGTTTCTTGTTTAGGAGCCACGCCAGTAGCCACAATAACTATAGATCTTAAAGCAGGCCTGGATCCGGCAGATTATCAGTATAGTATGGATGGTGGTGCTTTTCAGGATGATAATGTCTTTTCACTAAATAACCCTATCGTGGGCGAAACGCATACTGTTATGGTTCAGGATCATTTTGCATGTAAATCTGCAAGCTTCGATGTTGTTATGCCCACTGTTACTCCTATTGCAGCAGAAGCTGGTTCAAATAAATCAATGTGTGAAGGGGAAACTGTTCAGTTGGAAGGTAGTGGAGGTATTTATTATGAATGGTCTTGTTCTCCTGTGTCTGGACTGAGTTATTTAAGTAATGTAAATGTTTCGAACCCAACTGTGTCAACAGACATTCCATTCGGATCGTATACGTTTACCTTAACAGTGAAAGAATTTAATTCTGCAACGGCCTCTTGTGTTGATACAGATTTTATGATTTTGACTGTTAAAGAAAATTCACATTTTACCATTGCTTCTGATAAAACAGAGTATTGTAGTAGTGAAGTAATTAGTTTGTCTTCTACTATTTTGAATAGTAGTGGCAGTGATTCTTATTCATGGACACCTGTTGTTGGTCTGGTAAGTCCTACTTCTGCGAATACAACTGCGAATTATAGTGTTGCTGTGATAAGTGCAAAAGATTTTTCATTAACAATCACTAAATTGAATGGTTGTAGTAATAGTGAGTATATATCTGGTGTGTTGATAAATCCATATCCTGCTGTATCTCTGAATACATCAAGTAATCTTTGTTCGGATGGAAGTAATGGTGTGTTGAATGTTGATGTTTCGGGAGGTACTCCATTTAGTTCCAATCCATTTTATAATTACTCATGGAGTCATGATGGAGGATTGGATTCCCCAAATGCAACAGGACTTAATCCGGGGTCTTATTCTGTAACTGTAACAGATTCAAAGTCTTGTACAGAAACTGGAAGTTATACAATAGGTTCGGAGCCAATTCCTCTCGGAATTTATCATGAATAATAAATTATTAGTATAAGCGGTGTTCGTTATTTGTATAAAATTTAAATAAAGCTGGTTGATTTCTGAGATTAAAATCAGAATGATGGTCGATTTTTAATATTTTACATTAAATGTTTGGGATGATTGATGAAGTGTCTATATTTATAGACTAATGGGTTTTGATAGTATTGTGTTAAGTGATAACAGGATGATTTTCATACAATTTGCTAATTCTTCAATAAACAATAAGCTGTTTGTAATAAAAAAACACAACACTTTTTAACAATTGCCGTATCAATGATTAGTAATATGAAAAAAATGATTTATTTTGTTGTCTCTTAAATGAATTTAACCTTAAAGTATAGCGCTTGACGAAACATTTCTACATAAAATTTGTCATACTGGTTTTTCTAATTTTTTGGCTTAAAGTTGATCTTTATGCTCAAACAGTATTGTCTTCTACGGAAGATGTGTGTGCTGGTGAATTAAGACAATATAAGGTTAAAGGAAGTGAAGGGTCAATAATTTATTGGTCAGTACAAGGAGGTGATGTTTATGATGGGGGTTCAGTTGTTATTGATCAAGACTTGGTGACGCCTGGTTTTCAGTTTAGTGAACTTGTTGTTTCTGGTGAAAGTTTAATTGGGATATTGTGGAATGTTACAGCAGGGGATTATTTGGTTAGGGCGTATGAAGAAACCGCTGGTTCGTGTGTCTCGGCGAATATGGATATAACAGTTACTGTAAGTAGTTTGCCCGATCAAAGTTTAACTTTAAGTGATCCTTCTATTTGCTCAGGAGGAACAGCATCAATAATTCTTATTAATAGTGAATCTGGAATTAGCTATCAATTACGTTTGGATAGTGATAATAGTAATGTTGGAACTGCTGTTTCTGGAACAGGTGGTGATATTACATTTAATGTAACGTCAGTAGCTACGACAGTATATAATGTATATGCTGAAAATTTAAGTTTATCGTGTGGAGTGGAACTTGATGATAAAAGTACAGTAACAGTAGAAGATAATATTGATCCAACAGCAAGTGATCCAGCAGGTATCTCTGTTCAGTGTGTCAGTGATATTCCGCTAGCGGATATTAGCGTTGTTACAGATGAAGCCGATAATTGTACAGCTAATCCAACTGTTGCTTTTGTAAGCGATGTTTCAGATGGTAATACTTGTCCAGAGCTTATTGTCCGGACTTATTCCGTAACAGATGAAAGTGGCAATTCCATTAATGTGACTCAGGCAATCACCATTAATGATACTCAAGCCCCAACAGCATTATGTCAAGATATTACTGTAAGTATGAATGCTGGTGGAAATGCAAGTATTAATGTTGCTCAAATTGATAATGGTTCTTATGATGCTTGCGGTATTGCAAGTATAAGTGTTTCTCCCAGTACTTTTGATAGTGGTGATATGTTTAGTACTACGATAGCTTCTTCTGATGGATACTATGTATATATTAAAGCATATGCAACATCTGTTAATCCAGTAGGCAATAGTTGTGAATGGGGTTATAATTACTCCGTAAGTATAGCATATGAGATTAGCTTTTCGGGTGTTAATATTCCAGCAAATCTTTATTCTTTAAGTGGGCGTGTTTCTTGTGGTAATATGTACTTTGGCTTTCCAACTACAGGAGGATCAGGTAGTGTAAATACTTCAACTAGTTGGACAAATAATACTGATTGTGCCACCGTTACTCCAAAATCTTTAGGTTGTAATTCAATAGAGATAAGTATTGCAGGCCCAGGTATCGTATCACAAACCCTTACGTTAGCAAATACAGCAAATACAGTATTAACAGTAACTGATAATTGTGGGAATACATCTACTTGTAATGCTACTGTTACTCTTGAGGATAATATTGATCCAACAGCTTCAAATCCAGCAGCAATAATTGTACAATGCACTGCACCTGATCCTGATATTACTGTTGTGACAGATGAAGCTGATAATTGTACAGTCAACCCAACGGTTGTTTTTGTAAGCGATGTTTCAGATGGTAATACCTCTCCAGAGCTTATTGTCCGGACTTATTCCGTAACAGATGAAAGTGGCAATTCCATTAATGTGACTCAGACGATCACCATTAATGATACCACCGATCCTGTAATCCCAACACTATCTGATGTAAGTGGAGGATGTTCTGCAACTGCAACAGTGCCGAGCACAACAGACAATTGTGCAGGAACTATCACAGGAACCACAACAGATCCGTTAACTTATAATACGCAGGGAACTCATGTAATAGTATGGACTTTTGATGATGGAAACGGAAATACGATTGTTGTAAATCAAAATGTTGTTGTTCGTGATGTAACGAGTCCTGTACTAGCAGATTTATCAGATTTAAATATTGTGGATTGTGCCGATGATGAAAGTATTATCCCTCAGGTTAAAGTTTTAACAGGTTTAGGACTTAATGCAGGAAGATATTCTGATAATTGCACCACTGGTTTTGTTGTTCAATACAGAATTCAACTTCCCGACGCAAGTTTTGCAAATAGCTATGGAGTACAAGCAACAGGAGCGAGTTTAAGTTCCGATCCATCAGGTTATGAATTCCCGGAAGGGGTTTCAACTGTATTTTTTAGAGTTCTGGATGGAAGTGGAAATATTTCAAATGTAGAATCATATACGGTTTCGGTAAATCATAAACCGAACCCATCAGAAATAAATTTTTAAAATTTAAAAACAGTCAACATGAAAACAAATTTTACAAAACTATTGAGCGTTTGCTTTTTCTTACTACTTGGGTATGCTGCCTCCGCGCAGACAGATTCAAGAAGTGTTGGAGAAACAAAAGCGTATACTGTTGCTCCCGAGAGTGGAAGTAATGGTTTACAGTGGACCCTATCAGGAACCTCAGGTACGGATTGGAGTATTACTGCAGGAACATTGAATTCAGGGTCAATTACAGTTTTATGGATGAAACCAGGAGTGTACAACATGACTTTTACTGAAACAGAAAGTCATACTGGAGTGGATTGTTCTACGACAAAGAATTTGACAGTAACGGTTAATGCTGATTTCAGTGTTGCTATAGCTGATGCGACTATTTCAGGCACTACGATTACTGAAAGTTGTGCTACTGGATCTGCCGGGAACACTGATGTGACTTTTGTTCTTACAAAAACAAATGGATCAAATGATTGGACTTTTGATTACACAACAGATGGTTTAGCTTCAGAAATTGTAGGTAACGATGTTGCAGTATCAGGAGGAACTCATAATTTGGTAATTTCTTTGATTAATACTGCTGATGGCAGCGATCAAACGTTTACTGTTGCCATCTCTGATGTGAAAGATAGTTTTGGTAACCCTGCTGGAGATGATACTACAGGTAGTGTAACTATATATGGTGTGCCAAATACAGGAACGATAACATTTTAATTAGCATAAAATAAAACGATATGAAATCTCTTTTAAAACTTTTAATGGTTTTTGTGGGCGTATTATTAATTACGAATACTCAAGCACAAAATAATGGAACAACTCCTTATGCTGGTTCTACTCACGCATATACTATCACAAAAAGTAGTATTGCCGGAACAACTTTAGCTTGGACGGTAACATCTGGTACTGCAGGAACAGAGTATAACTTTGTTGGAGCAACGAATGGTGCTACTGCTGATGTTGAATGGTTACTTGCAGGTACATATATTTTACAAGTAGTAGAAACAAGAACTGATGTTACTGCAGCTTGTCCTACAACTCGTCAGATTTCAGTTACAGTTACGGCAAATACTTTTGATGTGTATGCTGAATTAGTAACAACTGCTGATGCTTGTGCCACAGTACTAAACCCGGTTGATGATGTAAACGCGAATGGTTCAAATGGCGATGATGTTTTTGGAACAACAACCCGCGAGTTTAAGGTGAAAATGCAGAATGGTGATATTACTAAATCTTGGTCATTCGATTATGCCCTTACCGATATTGCAACTGACTTTGATTTAAGTGATGTAACTGCTGTTTCGATAACAGGAGGAGTTGCTACAGTAAACAATGTGCTCGTTGCTGCAGGTACAACAGAAGTTGCTTTCTCAATTAGTTACAGTACAAATAAAAATACAACAGGTATTAATGGACAAGATTTGGATTTTGATTTGATCTTGACTGTTTCTGGTGCTGAAGATCAATTGGGTACTCCAGATAGTGATACAGCTGATTCAAGTAACAAAGCCACTTATTCTGTAAGAGCAGTTCCTGCAACTACAGGTATTACAACTGA
>JAESUW010000155.1 GCA_016760525.1 Labilibaculum sp. | reverse complement strand
ACAAATACAAACGCTTCAAAGGGAGCAAAGTGAAAGCTGTGCAATGGTTGAGGCGAATATGTACATCTTATCCGAACCTATTTTATCATTGGACATTAGCTTACCAATTAACCTAATGTGTAAACTGACTGCATAATAAGAGCCGTATGATGGGAGACTATCACTGCCTGTCCCGATTTTTTTTCGGGATACGGTTCTGCGAGAAGTTAGGGGTGAAATTCTTCTGGCTTACTAGACTGTATGCCGTTTTTTATTTTTTTTCGTATCTCAATTGGATAAGTCCAGATTCGTATTGTTTGCTTGGTAAGGCTTTCAAACTTATCATTGAAGTTCCACCTTTGAAAAGTCGTTTTCCATCTCCAAGAATGATTGGAATCACAGAAACCCTATATTCATCTATCAGATTCTTTTCCATTAAGAGTTTTACAATTTGTCCACCTCCATCGCAGTATATATTTTTTTCATTCTCACTTTTAAGCCTATTTACTAATGTTTCAATATCTCCATTATAGAATGTTACTCCATTCTCGCTTTCTCTTTCTTGTCTAGTAATCACATAGCATTTATGTTGTTTGGCTGGCGGAAAAGTTCCACCAGTCAATTTAAGTACCGTGTCATAAGTTTTTCTTCCTACTATGTAACTGTCTACAGATTCATTAAACTCCACATAACCATAATCTTCTCCCTCTTTTTCCACAATAGAAAGCCAAGAAAGGTCATCATCTTTTGTGGCTAAAAATCCGTCAAGACTCATATTTATATATAAAATCAGTTTTCGATTATCCATATTTCTATTTTGTTATTCAAGAGTACATTTTCAAATGGCATACAACGGTGGTAATATGAATTGATGGCATTTCAAAGTACTTCCGTTTCGATTTAAGACAAACATAATTAAAAGCCAAAGGTTTCACAAACCACTGATTGCCAATTTATTTATATTACGTGTTAGGCACTGGCGGGTTTATTTTCAATTATAATACCTATCAATCTTAGTGCACTGTTTCTCATTTCAGCATTTGAGAGGGATGAACTGCAAACCTCCTTATTTAAAGTAATATTAAAAAAAAAGGTGTTCATGAGCTCACAGCCAAAGACTATTCGGTTTGTAAAATTAGATTAATATGTTAGGTTTGTGTGTGTTAACAATGTTCCCCTTGCAGAAGAATCTTATCCATTCAGCCATCGCTTAAAGTCGCCAACTTTTTTTCTATCCAATATTATATTATCCTTTGTTGGCGGATCAAGATGAAGTTTGAGTTTGTAATTAAAGTAATTATTAATTTTTGCTATCGAATGGATAGATACAATGTATTGCCTGTTTATGCGGTAAAACTCTTTAGGATCTAGTTGTTTCTCTATCTTTTCAAGTGAGTTGGTAATAATGTGCTGCTGATTATTCTTCGTTATCAATAATGTTTCTTTATGCTCGGCTACAAACCAGGCAATCTCATTAACAGGAACAACGATTAGTGAATCGGCTTTATTTATCAGGAACCTGGTTTTATACCCTGCAGTATTAATTTTCATTGTATCCAGAAAGGATGAAAATTGAGATTGAAAATCGTTTTGAGCCCATGATTTTTGCAGAGAGTTGTACTTTTTAAAGCTTACAGCTAATTTATCTTCATAGATAGGTTTCAATAAATAATCGATACTGTTTACTTCAAATGCCTTAACAGCATACTCATCATAGGCAGTTGTGAAAATTATGGGACAGCTAATATTCACTTTCTCAAAAATAGAAAAGCTTAATCCGTCAGATAGTTGAATGTCCATAAAAATCAGATCAGGAAGATGATTTTGATCAAACCATTTTACGGCATCAGCAATACTGTCAATAACCTCTAATATTTCAGCTTCAGGCTTTAATTTAGCAATCTGATTTTTTAATCGTGAAGCTACGCTATCTTCATCTTCGATAATCAATATTTTCATTGTGATATTTTTTATCAATCACTGCTGTTTAATGCTTCATATTATCAATTACAGGTACTGTTACTCTAAATACATCCTCTGTTTTTTCAACAATTATACGCTTATCTGAAATAAGCCTATATCGCTCTTCAATATTTTTAAGGCCTACTTTTGTAGAGCTTTGGGTTTCTTTTACCTGCAAGTTATTCTCTACTATAAGGTAGTTGTTATTTCTGTAATATATTTTAACATGCAGTGGTTTACTTTGCGATATGATGTTATGCTTGATCGTATTTTCGACTAACATTTGTATACAAAACGGTGGAATAAATCCTGATTGTTTTAATTCTTGAGGAATGTTAATGTCGATTTGCAGATTGTTTTTAAACCGGGCTTTCTGTAAAAAGATATATTTGTTTACAATATTTAATTCTTCATTTATCGAAATAACCAGATCTTCTTTAACAGTTAAGGTATATCGAAGATATTCCGAAAGATTTTTCACGTACAAGTTAACCTCGGGTAAATCCTGAACATAAGTTGCCAGCGTATTTAAACTATTAAACAGAAAATGCGGGTTTATCTGGCTTTTTAAAGCACTAAATTGTGCCTGTATATTTTCTTTTTCCAGTTGGTTTGTTCTTACCACAGTTTCTTTCCAAACCATTATAATATCTTTTGTTTCACCAATTGCACTCACTGCAAAACATATTAAGATTATTACAAGTGCATCAAGTCTTATTTCATTGTATAAAATGATTTCATTGTTTATTGTTTTTGGAATTATTTCGAAAAATAATATTGCTAAAGCAGTTAGAGCTAGAATTAAGGTGCTGTGCCATAACAAATGTATAAACGTATGCTTTTGCCATGTGTATTTTTTATTCAGAACATAACTTATTAAAGCACACCCTCCCCAAAGAAAAAGTATAAAAAGTATGGTATAAAAAGTTTCAAAATCCTGAATTCCTTCTAAGAAAAGGTTAGACAGAAATAAAAAAGCAAAAATGGTTAATACGCCTATCACTAAAAAAGATAAATTCTGCTTGTACTTTAATGAAAACTTATAATGCATATTTGAATAACTTTTTGCTAAAATACTGATTTTAAAACTCAATTTTACTGCAATCTAAAATTCAACCTTGGAGGAATACTAATTTTCTCCTCCAAGGTTAAAACAAATGATCCTTTTACCCCGATATTAAAAATAAATTTTAAAAAGAAAATTTATTGTCCTTCCGTCTTGATAATCGGTAGATATTGTTTCTGTTTGTCTATTATAATACCTGCTGATAATATTATTTTGGATGTCTGTCAAATTCGTAATATCCACAGCAAATTCAGTGGAATATTTTTTATGAAATTCTTTAAGAGAAATGCGCAAGTCAAATCGAAAATAATCGGGAAAACGATTTTTGTAAGCATTCTCCCAATCATAAACCATATCGCCTTTTGCTATTGAAGCATCAAGATCAATGGGTAATTCTCTTTTACCTCCGGAATAATTAGAACGTATATTAAAACCAAGTACATATTTTTCTTTTATTTCCATATCATAGCCAAACAAGGCGTTAATTGCATAGTTGCTATTAAATTCAGTGTTTCGTATCACATCATCATAGCCTTTATATTTCGATTGAAACAATGAACTTGTTAGAAGAAAATAATAGTTGTTAGATAAATACTTTTCCAATGTAATTTCCAAACCATAATTTTCCCCAGTTCCTTGATTAATAAGATTGTCTTCAGATTCCAGGTCGAATGCACCGCCAATATTAAGAATCGAAAATTGAGCTTGTTCAGGAGTAACAGGAACATCCCAAATATTTTGATAATATGCCTCAACTTTCAGATTTAAATTTTTTGAAAGCATACTGTTGTATCCGATAATAAAATGTTGACTTTTGGTCATTTCAAGCTTTTCATTTGTCTTTATATATTTGGCGGTATTTTTATCGTATAATTCCTGAAAGTATACGATGTTACTTTGTTTTTGTGAATGAATACCATAACCAAAGCTTAAAGTTTGATTGTTTGCAAAGTTGTACTTAATACCTGCTCTAGGCTCAATGCTATAGGTATTATTTGTCAAAAAATTAAAATACCTTGAGCCTAAGGTTAGACTCAGGTTGTTGGTAAACTTATGCTTGTACTGAAAATATGTGCTAAAATCGTTGATTGATTCATCTATATCAAGATTATTAGCAGCAACAGTGTTGTCGTAAACCGTTTCTTTGATCGTATAATCAGTATTACAAAATTCATATGATGCCCCCAATGTGAAATAGTTTTTAGGGTTAATTTTTGTTTTTAGTATGGTTTTATAGGTGAGCTTATTCTCATTCAGTCGTATTTTTGTCTTTAAAAGAGCCTGCTCATCGTTTACAACAGAATCTAGCTTAATTTTATTCTGGTTATTCTGAATTGATACTTTCGTGACCAGCCTGGTATTTTCGCTAAAATAGTAGGTGTGTGTTAATCCTGCTACTTTCATATTGTTGTCCATTTTCATTACCTGCCCTGCCAGTCCATATGACCAATCAGTACTATCAAGATCTCTTGAATCCTGAATAATACTATTTGAACCTCCCAGAGCAAATAATTGAAAGTAGCCAAGTTTGGTATTTGGCAGATTTGCCTTAAAGGTGAAGTCTTGGTATTTAGGCATATATGGTTCATCCCACATTCCTAATATATCAAAAATCTCAGGTGCGCCATAGCGGTAATTAAAAATATATGATGAAGCATTATTTTTACCGATAGGACCCTCTGAGCCTAATTCAAATCCGCTAGTGGCAAGTTGAAAGACATGCTCTCTTTTATATGCATTCCCATTTCGCAGGTTCAGGTCAAAAACACCAGAAAGGGCGTTCCCATATTCGGCAGGGAATGCTCCGGTAATAAAATCAGAATTAGCAAGATTGTTGTTGTTTAGCATACTCATGGATCCACCTTTTGATCCCGGCATTGAATAGTGGCTTGGGTTAGGGATATCAAAGCCATCCACTCTCCATAATAATCCATAAGGTGAATTACCTCTGATTACGATATCATTCCGGGAGTCATCAACAGATAAAACACCGGCAAAGTTACCTGCCATTCGAGCTGGATCGCCGAGGCTTCCGGCATATTTATTTGTTTCTTCAGCAGAAAATTTTCTGGCACTTACTGATGTTAAATCGTTTAACGGTTCATTTTTCATTCCTCCTCCAGTAACATTAACTCCTTTTAGCTGTATCGCATCCTGTTCCAGTTCAACAATTATAACGGTTTCTTTTGTTGGTAAAACCTGTATATTTGAAACAATGCGATTTTTATATCCCATATAAGATACTTTTATACTTACCCTTCCAACAGGAATATTATTAAAGACAAAATTTCCTTTAATATCTGATGTTGTACCTATCACCGGATCACTATCAAGGATAAAAACAGTAGCTCCCGGCAAAGGGATTTTTGTATATTCTTCTATAACCGTTCCTCTTATCATTTGATTAAGCCCTGTCTCGTTTTCAGTCGCATAACTCATCTTTACAATTAACAGAAATAGCAAAATGATTTGATAAATCTTTTTCATGGCAATTTTTTTTACATTTTTGTTTCTAATCGCCAACAAAAGTGGAGCTTTTGTAACACACTGGCAGTGGCTTTCCGATGAATAGAATAAATTAGCTACTGAATGCACCAAAGAATGATTTTTTGAGAATAGCAGTGATATTCTTTACTCATTAAATGTGTGATTTAAGGTAGAAAAGGAACTGGGGCATTGTCATATTTATAATGATTATTCTAAGCTATTTCATGATATTAGCATTAGAAATAATCGGGCCAACATATTTTAGGACGACACACGCATGCTTAACGGCAGTCTGTCTAAAAACTCATCAGACGCCCCATTTAGGATTTAAATATAGCTCTTTTAAGGATATCTGAAAATTGAAAATGCTTTTATTTAGAAATAGAATTAATGCTCTTGTTTGGGTCAATTTTAACTCTAACAGCATTATTTTTAATTGATTTGGGACTGTCCCGTCTAAAATTAGAAATGGTATTATGATCGGGATGCAGACTCCTGAGCAACCACATAACCTCTATGTTTCTCTTGCACTCTTTCTCCAAACCCCGGGAGGAGCGGGTTCTATTCAAATACCCATAAATATAGAGCTTTAGTAAATCCGATGGGCGGTAAGCTGGTCTTCCGTTTTCACCAAATTCAATCTTAAAACCAAAGTCATTCAAATCAAGGCTATCCACAAACAGGTCGATTAAGCGAACTTCATTGTCTTTAGCTATTGACTGATCCAATGAGATGGTAAAAAGATGAGTTTGTGTTCTGTCTTGTCCTTGTATAAATCTCATACTCTAAGATAACAAAGTGCTGATTATCTGTCAAATATAAGTGTGCTTACTTGTCAACAACTTATGAAGGTTTTTAGACAGTCTGATGGTTTGGCTATGTGGAGTGCGGGACTTTGAAATGCTTTACATTCAGGTTGCCACTGAGCCAATTCGTTTATTTACATTTTAGTTTTTATAGCCAAATCGTCAAAGACGAATTAGCGGTGTTGCAACAAAGAGCTACAGTTAAATTACCCGCTGTACCCCGCATTACATATAGCTTTTGTGTGTGCCCTGCATGAGTAAGAGCACACCCACTGAAAGCTCATTGAAAATGTTAAATATACAAATTTAGCATAAGCAATGATTATCGGAGGGATGTTTTTTTTCCAGAGGGTGCAAGTCCCTTACGCACTGGGGTGACTCTCAGAAGCGTTAGTAAGTCGCAAGCTGGTTTACCGTAAGGTATGCAGTGAAGGAAGCGAGACTACAATCCCGAATTCTATGGTTAATCCAAGAATTTCAGGTTTAAATTTCAATTAATTTTATGCTGCAATATTGATATTACGCAAGTAATAATCTTT
>JAESUW010000202.1 GCA_016760525.1 Labilibaculum sp. | reverse complement strand
GATGAAACAAAGTGGCAAAAAGCTGCCGATGCTGCATTGGAGGCTATTCAGGCAGCAGAAACGGCAGGCAACAATTTGTATGAGTTTACAAACAAAACCTTTAATCTATCGGATACAACAATAACACAAATGAGTATTCGGCAGGCTGTATGTGAGCGATGGAACAGTGAAATTATATGGAGTAATCCCAATAGTACAACAAATACTTTACAGCAACTGTGTATGGTTCCTTTAAGTTTAGAGGACAACCATAATTATGCAAGAAAAATAATGAGTCCTCCTCTTAAAATTGCCCGGATGTTTTATACTAAAAACGGAGTACCTATTGATGAGGATAAAATTCTTAATTTTTCTAATAACACAGAATTAAGAATTGCTGTTGCTTCTGAACGTTTTAACATTAAGGAAGGCTACGAAACAGCTCGGTTAAATTTTGATCGTGAACCCCGGTTCTATGCTGATTTGTCTTTCGATGGGGGAATATGGTATAAATATGACAGTCCCTCTAATTCGGATGAAGGCACTTATGTGGTAAAAGCAAAATATGGCGATTATGCCGGAAGTTCTCATTCCATGAATTATAATGAAACTGGCTATTACATTAAAAAATTAGTTGACTGGAATATGACCATGAGCAGTTCCGGGGCAACATACAAAGATTATCCCTGGCCGGAAATACGTTTGGCCGACCTTTACCTGATGTATGCAGAGGCTTTAAATGAAACATCCGGTCCGGTAAGTGATGTTCTGATTTATTTAGATAGGATCAGGGATAGGGCAGGGCTTAAAGGTGTAGCAGAATCGTGGACTAATTATTCCACAAACCCGTCGAAATATCAAAGCAAGGATGGTTTACGTGAGATTATCCAAAGGGAACGCTTAATCGAACTTGCTTTTGAAGGAAGCCGGTTTTGGGATTTGCGCAGGTGGAAACAATCTTCCGAATATTTAAATGAACCCATAACCGGATGGAATGTGTACGGAACCGATTCTGAATCTTATTACCAGGTGCGGACAGTATATCAGCAAGAGTTTATTTCCCCGCGCGATTACCTGTGGCCAATTGAAGATAGTGAACTGCTTCGTAACACAAAGCTTGTTCAAAACCCCGGATGGTAAAATTTAACGAATTAAAATCACAAATTATGAAAGCATTAAAAAGTCTTTTTATATTTATTCTCGTACTTGCAATGATGTTTGCATGCGATGAGGATGATGGAAGTTCCCCATTGGAACACAATATGGAAACCCCGGGTACTATAACCAATCTTTCAGTTGAAAATTTGCCAGGGAAAGCAATCATTAGCTATACGCTTCCTTCCAATCAGGATTTGCTGTATGTAAAAGCCATGTACACCCTACCCTCTACAGGTAAAGAGGTAGAAGTTAAATCATCTTCCTACAATAATAATTTAACTGTTGAAGGTTTTTTCACAACCAATGAGCAGGAAATTAAGCTTTATGCTGTAAATCGAAGTGAAGTAACTTCTGATCCGGTTCCGGTTACAATAAAACCGTTAGAATCTCCTATCTGGGAAGTGTTCCGGTCGGTAGAGGTTTCTACTGCTTTTGGTGGTTTTAATATTACGGCTGAAAATTCGACAGAAAGTGATGTTGTTGTTTTATTGATGTCTGAAAATGAGAATGATGAATGGGAAGTTGAAGACAACAGCATTTATACCTCAACAGCTAAAATTGCTTCTCAAATACGGGGTCTTGATACAATTAGTTATGATTACGCACTGACCGTAAGGGATCGCTGGCTGAATTATACCGATACCTTATACACATCGGTTGTCCCATTGTATGAAGCCTTAATTCCTAAATCGGGGTACGTAGGCATGTTCCTTACCGGCGATGCAGAATATCACCCTTCAACCTCTATGTCAAAAATGTGGGATGATAATATTATTGATTGGCCCAATCTTTACATGACACAATCAGCCTTTACACCAACAGAACCGCATATCATTACATTCGATATTGGTTTGTTGGCAAAAATAAGCAGAGTCAAAATTTGGGATTACCCTGAATACTATAATGGGCGTACTTATTATTATTTAGGCTGCATGAAACGATTTGAAATATGGGGGACAGATGATCCGCAGGCAGGCAGCAGTTTAGATGATTGGTCCTTGTTGGGAACTTTCGAGGCAACCAAACCATCAGGACTTCCTTACGGTGAACAAAACGATGAAGATTATAATGCAGCGAATGCCGGGTTCGACTGGGAGGTTGATATCAACGCCCCAAAGGTTCGTTATTTACGGATAAGGAGCCTGGAAAACTGGGGTGGTAGTACCAATTTAGCAATTTCAGAACTTCAGGTTTATGGAGATCCACGATAAAAACAACCTTATAAATTTAGATCTTATGAGCACAAATAAAAATAAATATTTCCTCTTTTTGGGACTAAGTGCAGCCATTCTTGCAGTGGGGTTTTCCGCTTGCTCAGAAATGGACGATTACAAAGATTACGTGAAAGATGGCGAAATTACTTATACCGGAAAAATAGAAGATGTGGAAGTACATCCGGGACACAATCGCATTTTGCTTACAGGATTATTAAAATCGGATCCTAAGATTACAGCAGTTAAACTTTATTGGAACAGTAAAGATGATTCTTTGATAACACCTATCAATCGTACTGCAGCGGTTGATACTGTAAGCTTGTTATTGGAAAATATGGAAGAAAATGTTCATAATTTCATTTTCTACACAGTTGATGATCAGGGAAATTTATCGATTCCGAAAAACCAGACTGGAAAAGTGTACGGGGACAGGTATTTGGCCTCCTTAAATAACCGATTGATAGAAAGTGCCGAAATGACAGACACCGGGGTGCTTGTTAACTGGGCCGAAGCAGGATACCTCGATGGACTGATTGCTACAGAAGTTCTTTATACAGATGAGAATGATAATCAACTCTCGGCTTTTCAGGATGCCAACTCTGAGGAAAGTGCAATGATACTAAAGGAATATAAAAGTGGAACTACCTTTAGTTATCGCTCATTGTTTATGCCCGACACAATGGCAA
Source organism: Labilibaculum sp. (assembly GCA_016760525.1). Classification (GTDB taxonomy): domain Bacteria; phylum Bacteroidota; class Bacteroidia; order Bacteroidales; family Marinifilaceae; genus Labilibaculum. The sequence continues at coordinate 3,829 of JAESUW010000202.1, read as the reverse complement.
TTGATACTTTTTATACATCTTATAATGTGCAAGGTGTTTTGGCCGAAATTACCGGACAGTACATTGCAAATGCCGGCGATCCGTTTGAATATTCTTCATGGGATGGAAGTCGGTGGGGAATTCTGGCCGATTGGATAACTAACGATGCCATAAAAAATGCCAACGGATATGGAGGTTATGAGTCGAGAAGTGGGGTCGGTAATATATCGATGGAAGCAGGCTGGGGATTGCCAGACGCACGTAATGGTAAAATTTACCAGGCCATCGACCTGCCTGCCGGTAAATATTCATTCGAAATTGATCTTGGTTCGAATGGTTCAGGAGGCACAAAATACATTGTTGCCGGATCAGGAAACGAACTCCCCGATTTTGATGATGTACCCGAACTGGCACTTGCCTATGCCGATGTAAGCTTAGAAGAAATTTCGTTTGAACTTTCCGAACCAACTACTGTTGCTATTGGCTTTGTTTGCGACTTACCTGGTGATGGTGAATATTGTAAAATTAGTGCAGTAAGATTATATAGTTTACCATAAATTAAGGAACACAGGCTGGTAATATATTTCAGCCTGTGTTTTTCTATCTAATGACATTCTGGATATTAAAGTCATTTTGGTTTTATTCGTAGTTATATTAGGGCTTTTGCTCCGATATTTTCCGAATTTTTATATCCAAATATGCCACAGCTATGGTCATAAAAGGACTAATAATATTAAAAAAGCAAAAAGGGGCGAAGGCCATGGTAGCCACACCTAATGCTCCAGCCTGCGCAGCTCCACAAGTATTCCAAGGAACCAATACTGATGTAACAGTTCCAGCATCTTCAAGAGTTCGACTTAAAACTTCGGGTTTTAAATTCTGATCTTCGTAAGATTCTGAAAACATTCTGCCGGTAACTACAATAGAAATGTATTGATCTGAGGCAGTAAGATTCAGAAATCCACAACTGGCAACCGTTGTTGCTACTAGGGAACCTGTTGAATTTACTGCTTTCATCATGTATTCTGTAATTTTGTGCAAAATACCTGCTGTTTCCAGGATACCGCTAAAAACCATTGCAGTTAGTATTAACCAAATCGTATTTAGCATTCCGGCCATTCCTCCGGTTGATAATAAATCTTGTATGTTTTCATTTTTAACCGGGATACTAATATCTGCAAAGATGGATTGCATTACCGTTTGATAGCAAGCTTGAATGTATGATTCGCTTCCTGAAATTTGATGAATGATTTGAGGCTGAAAAATAACAGCAAAAATTCCTCCTATTAATGTTCCTGCAAAAATAGCAGGTAAGGCTGGTACTTTTTTGCTGATAATTACAAAAAGAAATACTGGAACTAAAAATAGCCAGGGAGTGATTGTAAATGTATCTTTTATAGCTAGCTGTACTTCACGAATACTTTCCGGATTAATTTCTCCTTGTTTGGTGAAACCAATGGCTAAAAATATCAGAAGAGTGATAACAATTGAAGGAATAGTTGTGTACATCATATATCGAATGTGAACAAACAAGTCTACGCCTGCCATTGCCGAAGCCAGATTGGTTGTATCGGATAAGGGGGAAATTTTATCACCAAAATAAGCTCCGGATATAACTGCACCAGCCACCAATGCATTATTATATTCCATGGCATTCCCAACTCCCAAAAGCGCAACTCCAATGGTTGCAATGGTAGACCAGGAACTACCTGAAACAACCGAAATAATAGCACAAATAACGACCGACAACATTAAAAATAACTTCGGGTTTAAGAATTCCAATCCGTAATAAATCATTGCAGGAACAACACCACTAATCATCCATGTTCCCGCTAAAGAACCAATCAATAGCAGTATCAACATTGATGGCATCGCAGTGCCAATACTTTCTACAATACCTTTTTGAAGAGCGTCCCAGTTTTTTCCATGCCGGAGAGCAATTAATCCTCCTATGGCAGCAGCAATTAAAAGTGAAAACTGGTTGGCTCCCTCAATGGCTCCATCGCCAAAAACAATGGCATTAACACTCAATAAAATAATGAGTAAAATAATAGGTATGAAAGATTCCCAAAGGGTGACGGGCTTAGTTTGTGGCTTCATGTTTGATGAAATGGGCTTGGTTAATGAGACAATGAACTTACGAAAAAAGCTTGGGAAAAGGAATTGTTTGTTTTAATTATTGTTTTTTTACCAATCACGTCCTAAACGTTTTAGAGAATAGCATTTACTTTATCCATTTAGATGGTATTATAGTGCATGATTTCTTTAAAGGGTATTATTTAAATTATAGCCTTGATTTTTTTTGCTTCTGTTTTTTGTATTAAGACAAAAAATGAAGTTGGGTTTGGGCGGATAGCCCAATACAAAAAAACAAATAGGATAATATTGGTTTTTTACTGTTAAGTTTGATTGTTGAATGAAGATTGGAAATTGCGAAATCGTAAAATTCTAATGATGTAACGAAGAACTGCTTGTATCCATCGAATAAATTTCCATTTGGAACATGCATTCTCTTATTTTGAAAACAGATAGTGATGATCTCTGCAGATTTCAAAATCTATTTTCATAAAAACTGATTTATCATGAAAACAAAACAATTTAGAATACTAAAAGTAAGTTCCTTGTTTCTTTTTATACTCATTGCCACACAATCGTGTATGGTAAGTTCGTTACACCCACTTTATACCAATAAAGACAGAGTACACAAAGATGAGTTGTGTGGGAAATGGCAAAGCGATGATAATACCATTTTTGAAATTACTACTATGGTAGATTCTTCAAAATTGATATTCAATCAAAAATATCCATTTGATTCTGATTTGGGTTCAAAGGAAGATGAAAAACAAACATTTTACGAACATTTTATGACAAGTATCGATTCTTCAAAATCGATATCCAGAAAAAGGAATAATTTTTTAATTAGCAGTGCTGATGATAAAGGAAAACAAGATAAGGATGAAACAGAGAAGATAAAGAACGATTTGAAGGAGAAAATATCTAATTTAAAGGAATCTGAATACAAACAAGTAAGTAACCTGTACTATCAAATTAAAATAACGGATAAAGATGATGCTGTCACAGTATTTAACGGACGATTGTCCAAACTGGATAAATATTATTTTTTAGACATTATTCCTGATGATGATGCTCTGGAGAAAAAACTGAATGATGATTACCTTATTGGCTTGGTTGCCCCCATGCATGGATTTTTTAAGCTCCAATTTATGGGTGAAAAACTGAAGTTTAATTGGATTGAACCCCATGATTTTAAAGAGTTACGTAGAGAAAAAAAAGTGCGCTTGAAATCAATACAACAAAACGATCGGGAAATTATAACAGCAAAAACATCTGATATTCAGAAATTCCTGATCAAATTTGCCGATACGGAACTTTTTAATAATGAAGATTCCGAGTTGATTCTAACTCCTGTAAAATAAAACAGTACCTAAACGAGTAAGATGATTAATTGGGTAAAAACGATACTAAATAGTTTGGTTCAAAACAGAATGTTTCAGCACCTTCTGTTTTGGGTTTGCTCGTTTTATGTTCTTTTGCAGTTTTTTGCTTTTGAGGATCAGCTCTCAGATATTGATTTTGTATACACATTACTTTTTCACATCAGTTTGGTTTTTGGAGTTTACCTAAACATCGAAATCCTGATTCGTTTTTTGTTGAAAAAGGAAAAGTACATTCTTTATATACTTGCACTTGTTGCAACATGGCTATTAATTGCTGCTGTCAACCAGTTTACATTTACCCATTTGAGCGATTGGATTGCTCCTGATTATTTATTTGTTTCCTCGTACAGTTTCGAAGATTTGTTGAAATTTAGCTTTGTTTATTTGGGAAT
>JAESUW010000139.1 GCA_016760525.1 Labilibaculum sp. | reverse complement strand
AGATGCTGCTGATAACTTAGTAAACATTTCCTTTATTCTGTCATTTGATACCATAGAAGCAAATATATCAATAATTGCTGAGCAAAATAGAACTTAGCCTTTTAAATTAACAAAACATTATTTTAAAACACTGGGTTTATATTCTCAGAATAGTTCCAAATAAGAAAAAAAGCCTTCCTGTTTGGATGTGATTAAGGGGGTGTGCAACGGTTACTTTTATTACCTACCTTTTCTTTTCATTTCTACCCATCGATTATTCTCCCATTTATATGAAATTATTGAGTCAAGAGTTTCATGTAAATTATAAAAATACTTTTTCTTAAAAATTGAATCACATTTAACCATTGCAGAACATTCAAATTCTGTTTCAGATGATACGAGCCCTGATTTGTTGTATTTGTATAAAATCTCTTTTCTATAATCAGAAGTGCTATTCAATCTTTCCGTTATAAAATGTTCTATTTTTCTTTCAGCACTATATTTCTTCTTAAATGATCGTGTTGCATTCCATTTTTTATTTTTCAGCGAATAGCTAATTTTCAATACATCATTTCCAATTGAATCATAGAAAATACTATCTAACAAATAATCTTGAAATCCGTCCTTTTTGAAGTAACCTATACTTTGAAGTCTTGCATCGTCGTTAAAATTATATATTTGAGTCAACTCAGTTAGAACTCTATCGGTAGCTAGTTCTATTGTTCTGATTCTTTGACCGACAAGTTCTTTTTTTCCTTTGACCATTTTAAATTCAGAAATTTTCTCTGTCTTGTAATTTCCCTGATCACTACATGAAATACACATAATAGAAAATGGAATTAGTATCATTTTTAAATAGTTATTCATATTTATAGTCTTTAAATGGCAGGTAACGGCAGTCTGTCTAATAAGCTAAATCAACTCGCTTAGATTCGCCTATTATTCAACTTCTTTATGGAGTGGCTGCTACATGCTTAAACACTTTTTGAAAAATCACTGTATTTCTTTTTCAAAAAATCTGACATGTAAAAGTTATTGCATATATATGCTTTATCATTATCATTCAAATATTTAAATCCTCTAATATTTTTGAAACATCGTTCTTCACCACAATTACAAAGAAACGAGTTGTTTATATTGAATTCTGTTGTTAAGTAGTTAAATGTCAAAAATTCATCTTTTTCAATAGTACGGATAGCAACAAAATTATTGGTTCCACTCTCGATACGACAATTTGGATTTTGGCAATTGTGATCTAATCCTCCTGGACCAATAAGATGAATGTTCTCCTCAATTTGGTATGAATATATTATTGGCTTATCAATCATTGAACTATTTCCAAAACAAATTACCTCGTTTTTTATTATTATTTCCTTCGCAAACAAACACACTCCACCTGTGGTATTTCTTACTTTGTAACCTACCTTAGAATTAAGTGTTGGAGTTTTAAAATTAGAGGGAAACTCACTAACTTTTTTCAAAGAATTTAGGTGCTCAACTTGTTTCGCGCTTAGATTAATCATTTTTATTCATTTTAGTTTTTAACTGTACATTTGATCGGGAAAGTCTTATGTTGTTTACCTTTCTTACCAATAGAGCTAGCAGTGGTAATGTGATACTTATTAAAAAAGCCTTACTCCACATTGTTACTTTCGTAATTGATATTCCACTGCTGTTATTAACTGTTTCTAATATTTCAAAAATGATTGGAACAATTTGTATTGCAGCAATAGCTAATAGAATTAAATTGAGATAAAGATTGTGACTATTTTGTTTTTCATTGTTTTCCCTGAGAACAAGATTCTCCAAATATTCAATACGTTCCAATACACTATTAAGTAGTGATACAATACCTATTTTGCCCTTAACTTTATCTACTACTTTTTTGGTTATCTCATGAGTTAAATCCTCAAAGTACCAAAAATCTTTCATGTTGATAAGTACGCGTCCTATTTGTGTAGTTGCTTTTATAGTTTTACTCCCGTTTTTTGTTTGTACTTCATTAATTCTTTTAAGAATATCCGTAAGAACCATCTTTTGGACAAAAATCATATCCATAGTAACGAGCCACCAACAAGCACGATGCTGCATATCAATTTTACAATCGTTAATAGAACTAATAGGGTGTTGATAAAACTGTAGTAAAGTAACCGGAGAACACAAGTCAATAGTTCCATAGAAATTAGATATGCTCTCAAAATTTGACTCGTGGTTATCAATTCTAAGGTGGGCAGAATGAGTGTCAGATCTTAATAGTAATTGATGAATATCTTGTTTGTGCTTTTCAATATATGATAAACCATCTTTATAATCACTTGGAAGAGCTGGTTCTAATTCCTCTATTTGTTGAAATAAAAAAATCTCGCCTACATCTTTAGCACAAATTTTGTTTTTTTTGAGATAATCAAACAGAGAGGCCTTTTCTACATATGAATTGTATAAAATATTTTTGCCGTAAATTAGATTTATGTAATCCTTATAATTGGTATCCTTATTTATAGTAAGCTTAATGTAAATAAGCGAGGAGTTATAATCTGTAAAATTATTAATGTAAATATTTAAGGGGTAATGTGTTTTATTACACTCTATAGTTCCTTCATAAATCTTTTCTCTTTGTATTGCTGCATTCAATTTTGAATCTAATTCATCTTTTTGTACCTCAATCATTCGATTTAAAAAAGTGTCGTTCTTCATTACATTAACCAACGAGAAATCAATATCTGAATTGGCAGCTAGAATAAAATATAACTCGGCTTTTTTTACGGTCTCAATTCTCATAATTAGAAGAAGTTATTATATGTAAATCTGTTTTTTTGCTGTGTGTTGACTTGTGTGAATTGCAAATATGAGCAATGTTCATGGACTTCTCCAACTGCCCTGACGGACTGAAGCGAATAGATAAAACAAATTGTTTTCTTTAGCCTCGACACTAACTCATTCACAGAACACACTCTACCACAGGATAGTAAGATGTGAAAATCGCATTCATGTGTTTTTCGCCCATGAATCTACAAAACAATAATTCTTAAACAAAAAAATCAGCTTAATTATTATACCCGGTATTGTAATTTAACTAAATAAAGACTAATTGGTCTTTTATAGCAAGAGATTATTTCAGTACCAAAAACAGCTTTGCTAACTTAACAAGATATTATTTGGGAGTAAAAACTGGCATTAAAAAAAGAGCTCTCGAACAACAATATTTCCTAAACTAAATAATAACCTGACAGGCAAATTTCAGAAAAGAGGACTATTAAAATATCCTGTTTAATGTGTTAAAACCGATGTTCTTACTATCAATTTTTCATCAATTATTTTTCGAGATATTATTGCATTCCGCCACAAAAAAGAGGAACTCTTTTCTTATCATTCTCTTTGCAACGAATTTACGATGTGTTATTAACCCGGGGCAATGCCCCAGGCTATAATTATTTAAGCCTTTCAGGCTTTTTTTATTTCTTTGTAAGATCCTTAGTCGTAAAGCAAACCAAATTGTGAATCACTTGTAATTTGCCACTTGAAACTTATTACTTTACACCTTAAAAATCTTTGTGTTCGTTTCGTTGAATAATTTCGTTTTGTAAATCTTCTCCTAAATCATTAAAATAATCGCTGTAACCAGCCACCCGAACTATTAAATCTTTGTAGTTTTCCGGATGTTTTTGCGCGTCTTTTAAAGTATCCACACTTACTACATTAAACTGAATGTGATGTCCGTCCATACGGAAATAGGAACGTACCAAATTCATCACTTGAGTAATTCCTGCTTCATTGTCCATAAACGAAGGACTAAATTTCTGATTCAAGAGAGTTCCTCCGGTTCGTAAGTGATCAATTTTAGATGCTGATTTCACCACTGCTGTCGGTCCTTTGGTATCGGCTCCCTGAAATGGAGAGATTCCTTCGGACAATGGTTTTTCGGACAATCGACCATCGGCAGATGCGCCCATTACGTTTCCAAAATAAACATGGCAAGTTGTAGGCAGCATATTGATTCTAAAAACGCCACCTTTCGCTGATGGACGTCCATTTATTGCAGCATAGAATGTTTCAAATATGGCAATAGCCTCATCATCGGCATAATCATTATCGTTGCCATATTTTGGTGTGTTATACACTAAATCGCTTCTCAGCTCATCGTAATCAGCAAAATTCTGATCCATAGCATATTTCAGTTCTTCCAACGAAATTTTCTTTTGATCGAAAACCTGATACTTAATTGCACTTAGCATATCAGCTAAACTTCCCAGTCCAACACCCTGAACGTAACTGGTATTGTAGCGTGCACCGCCGGCATTGTAATCTTGTCCTTTCGAAATGCAGTCTTTTACTAAAACCGAAAGAAATGGTACAGGCAGATAATTGGCATACAAACGTTCAATAACATTATTTCCCCGAATTTTAATATCCGCAAAGTAATTCACCTGCTTTTGCCAAGCTGCAAAAACATCTTGGTAACAAGAAAAATCAGTAATAGTTCCGGTTTGCAATCCAATTTGCTTTTGGGTACGAGGATCAAAACCATTATTCATGGTAAGCTCGAGAATCTTGGCCAAATTAAAATAGCCGCTTAAGGAATAATTCTCAGTTCCAAAAGCTCCTGTTTCCACACAACCGCTGCAACCGCCGTTACGAGCATCTTCAATGCTTTTCCCCTGTCGTAACATTTCCTGAATAACTGCATCGGTATTAAATATGGATGGTTGTCCAAAACCTGTTTTCAATATTTTCAGCGTACGTTTTATAAATCGATCAGGATTTTTTTTGCTAAGCTGAATCATAGAACTCGGTTGCAAGAGCCTCATTTCTTCAATTACATCTAACAGCACATAAGACATGTCGTTTACTGCATCGGATCCATCTTCCTTTAATCCGCCCATATTAATCAGGCAGAAATCGGTATAAGTATTACTCTCTTTGGCGGTTACACCCATTTTTGGCGGTGCCGGATGATTGTTAAATTTCACCCAAAAAGCCTGAAGTAATTCGTGCATATCCTCTTTGGACAGCTTCTCCGTTACAACTTCTTTCTCGTAAAAAGGCTGTAAATGCTGATCCAATCGTCCGGGATTAAAAGAATCCCATGGATTTAATTCTGTTATTACCCCTAAATGGATGAACCAATAATGTTGTAATGCTTCATGAAAAGTCTTGGGTGCGTGAGCAGGAACTCTGCGACAAACAGTAGCTATTTGTTCCAATTCAGCTCTTCGTTTTGCGTCTTTTTCCAAGTTCGCCATACGCTCCAATTCTTCGGCATGACGATTCGCAAATAAAATAATTCCGTCGCAAGTAATAGCCATCGCTTTCAATTCTTCCTGCTTCTCGTAAGCTTGCGGATCTGCATAAAAATCCAATTGATCAATTGCAATTTGAATCTCTTTCTTAACATCCAGAAAACCTTTTTGAAACATCTTCTTACCCAAAACGGTATGTCCGGGTGCACGTTGCTCCTGAAATTCGGTAAATACACCTGCTCCATAGGCATCTATCCATTCCGTAGTCATGTTACCAATTAACTTGTCTCTATTGGTTTTGCCCTTCCAAAATGGGATGATAATATTCTTGTATACTTTTACCGTTTCTTCATCAACATGAAAGGAAACCTTTTCCCTATCGTTTAAAATCTGCAAATCATCCAGTGAATGAATACAAATTTCGGGAAAAGTAGGACATGCTTTTGGTGCTGGTCCGCGCTCTCCAACAATCAATTCATTATCGTTAATGCAAATTTTCTTATTGGCAAATACATACTTAAAAGACAAAGCTCTTTTAACTGGTGTTGATACCATTTGAGCTTCATCTGATTGATAAAATTCAGTCATTAACAGAGCTCTCTCTGGTGAAATACTATTAATGGCATTTATACTTTGGTCGCGTAATTGCTTTATTCTTTTGTTCATAGCTTTTATTAAATTATGAATTTTAAATTATTAGTTGATCATTGTTTACTGATCACTAAACATCTACCAAAACACCCCTCTGTCCTGTCGGACATCTCCCCTGAAAGGGAGAATACTGTTTTGAAATATTGACTTTTTAATTGAATTCAGTTAATTGTTTACTGATCACTGTAAAATCATCCGCCAATATTTACCTGAAATCCAGCCTTTTCGAAAATTTCTTTTGCCCAAAGCGTATCCTCTTCATTCAAAGAAGGTATATCAGGCATGTTATTTTCTTTATTGAATCGTTCGTACTTATCTTTTCCCATTCGGTGATAAGGTAAAATATGAATTTCTGATTGGTAAGTCAAATCTGTTAAAAATTTGATCATTTTCATGATATTCTTATGAGAGTCATTGTATCCCGGAATCATTGGGTATCGAATAATCAGATTCTTTTTCTGATCGATGAGATAAGCCAAATTCTCCAAAACCAATTTATTAGATATCCCGGTTAGCTTCTTGTGCTCTTCATCATCCATTTGCTTTACATCAAATAAAAAAAGATCAACATTTTCAATGATCCGCTCCAAATGTTCTTTGGGAGCAAAGCCGGAAGTATCAACAACGGTATGAAAATCCATTGCCTTGCACTCTCTCAACATCGCAGCTAAAAAATCAATCTGTAACAGAGGTTCTCCTCCCGAAAAAGTAAGGCCACCACCCGATTCATCAAAAAACAATTGATCTTTTTCAATTTCTTTGACTAAGCCTTTTACGGAATACTGCTTCCCAATCTGTATCTTCTCCTGAACTAACTTTTCGCCCAAGCGCTTTGCCTGATCGAATTCTTCGATTTGCAGAGAAAAACTCTCAGGATTGTGACACCACAAACAGCGCAACGGACAGCCTTTCATAAAAATAGTCGTGCGAATTCCCGGACCATCATGTACAGCATATCGCTTGATATCAAATACGATACCATTCATGTTTTTTTTTATTAGTATAGTAAATAGTAGAAACCAATCATTCTTAAATGACTGTTCTTAGGACTAATACCGATTAGTATTTAAAATCACTCATTAATTTCACTTCGCTTATCACTGAGTTTTAAATATCTATCGGCATTATACCTGTGAGTAAATTTGTCTATAAAATAGTATAAAGTAAAATGTAGATTAATGCCCTTGATTTAAGGGAATAGGTTTTTACCGGATCAACAAATCCAGCATTCGTACAGGCCTTTGTAGGAATGCCTGTGTAGTATGGGAATAATTCTGTTCATAAATTTATTCTCTCTTGCTGTAAATCTATGATTTTTTTTTGAACTGCCATAAAAGATGACAGGCTATGCGCCTGATTTAAAACGGTTCTAATTAATTTTTATCTGTATAATCAAGTAGGGTAAATATAGAATAAATTTCATTATTCTATATTTATCCCTCTCACAGAACCGTGCGTACGGGCCTCGTACACGGCTCAT
>JAESUW010000023.1 GCA_016760525.1 Labilibaculum sp. | reverse complement strand
ATTAATGAGATTGACAATACCATTAGTAGTTTCTCAATTTCTGATAGTAATGAAGTAAGTATAATTGGGAATGTTAGTACCCTGCCAGCCAGTTTCGATGGAGCAAGCAATACTGCCGACATTCACATTTCTACCGATGGGAAATTCCTTTACGGATCGAATCGGGGTCACAATAGCATTGTTATTTTCAAAATACAAGATGATGGGGCATTAAAACTGGTCGCGCATGAATCTACCCGTGGAGATCATCCTCGAAATTTCAGCTTATCGCCCGATGATAAATTTCTACTGGTTGCAAACAAAAACACCAACAATATTGTGAGTTTTAAAAGAGATGCTGCAACCGGCTTACTAACTTTCGTTGATGAAATAAAAGCAGATAGTCCGGTTTGTATTTTATTCGAAAAATAATAACTTTTATATTTTTAAACACATCAAGACTCAACAAACATTAGCAGTGCTTCGTTTTAATAGGACAGAATAAAGCGGAAATCCTATTTCCTCAGTCGATGTTATTGTGATGGATCGTGATTTTAATCTGATTAATCTGAACGATATCGCTTCTGTCAATGTTCATAAGGATGCATCATCAACTGCCCTTTATGCATCAAGCGGTGCTAATGTTGTTGTTATTATTTCAACAAATCTTAGATTCTCTTTTTTACTTTCTTTCAATCCTAAAGGACAAACAACTTCGTCCATTAAAAATTAAAATACTGATGCCTTTTTTTTTAAGATGTCTTTACCAAATGTCCCAAAAAACCATCATTTTATTATAGTCCAATGAGAATATTATTTAAGCAGATTTAAAGCCTAACATGAAATTGTTTTTATTAGGAGGCATGGCAAAATCCTGCTCATGTTGGTTGGTTGATATCAACCCGCCCAATTTAATTTTGTGACTTCTGTTTAAATTTTAAAAAAAAATATTTTTTTTTGATGTCATTTTTATTCTTTTCCCATTATAAAGTAAAACCAGAACTGATTTTAATGAAAAAGAAACCGGATCAATACACTAAAGTTGAAGATTTTCTAGAGGATATTCGTTTTATCCGTTGGGTTACTCATCCAACATCTGAGTTGACCGAGTTTTGGTCAGATTGGCAAAAACGTTTTCCAGAGAAGGTAAACCAATTCCAACAGGCCAAAGTATTGTTGGAATCAATGAAATTTAAGTCTCTTTTGCCCCGTGAAGGACAAGCAGATTACTTATTTGAAAAAATCAAGGAAGGAAGATATTCTGCTTATCATCAAAAGAGCAAACGTAGATTATTTAAATTAGGAACAGGGGCAAATGCAAAGGTTTTACGGCAGATGGCAGCTACGTTGCTGGTACTGGTAACTCTTGGTAGTTTGGCTTGGTATTTTGGTAATGGATCAGAGTTTTTTAAATCTGGTCAGGCAGAGCTTATTACGGTGGTGACAAAAGCAGGCGAAAAACGGCAGGTTACTTTGCCCGATGGGAGTACTGTGTTTATGAATTCAGAGAGTCAATTAACCTATCCTTCAGAATTTTATAAAAAGCGAAACATTTCCATCAAAGGGGAAGCCTTTTTTAAGGTCGCAAAAGATCCGAAAAGACCTTTTATTGTTAAAAGTAAACAGTTGTCAACAACTGCACTTGGAACTTCTTTTAATGTAAAAGCTTATAGTGAAGATAGACAAGTCTCTGTGGCTCTGAAAACAGGTAAAGTAGTTGTTCATAATGAAGTTTCTTCCGGCTGGAATGCTGTTTATTTAGTGCCGGGAGAAAAGCTCCTCGCAGCAAATAATGAAGTGGAGAAAACTCAATTAACGAATGATGATTTTTCCTGGAAAGATGGAGTTTTAGTACTAAATAACATGGGCGTGAAGGAATTTATTCTAACAATAGAGCGATGGTATGGTGTTAGTGTACATGTGAATGGGAGTCCTGATGAAGACTGGATGATAAACGGAAGATTTAGAAATAAACTATTGCCCGTAGTGTTGGAAAGTGTCAGTTTTGCTGAAAATATTAATTATACGATACAAGCAGGTGTCGTTGAACTCAATTTTAAATAAAAACAGATTTACTATGAATACATCTTAGGTGTAAAAAAAACCGGAGCTTAGGACCTCCGGTTTTAAAAAAATCGCACGAAATAATTTAAAATTTCGTGTTGATACAATTAATCAGATTTAGAACTAATTAATTCATCCCAAATTTATGAAAAATTATTTATTAAGGCAATCGGTAAGCTTGCTCAAGTGTGTTTTTGGTGTTCTACTATTTCATGTATTCTCCTTTGGCTCATTATATGCTAATGGAGAAGGAGTTAAGAAAAATGATACCATTAATGAAACCAGAATTAATTTGAATATTAATAATGCTGCTATTCTGGAAATATTTGACTTGATTGAATCAAAGACAAACTATACGTTTGTTTATGATAATCGAATTATTGATGAAAATCAACAAATTACACTTGAAAAGAGTGATGCCAGTATTAATGATATTCTTGATAAAATATCTTCGGAAACAGATTTGAAATTCAAACAGGTCAATGAAATAATAAATGTAGCTAAAAAGAGTTGGCATGAAAAATCAAAAGATAAGGTTACTGAAGAGCAATCGACACAAATTAAAATAACAGGTACTATTACGACTATGGAAGATGGGCAACCACTTCCAGGTGTTAATGTAGTTATTAAAGGAACTACTACAGGTACAATTACAAATATTGAAGGAAATTATCAAATTGAAGTTCCGGAAAATTCGATATTGATATTTAGTTTTATTGGCTATGATAAAAAAGAGATTTTTATTGGCGATAAAAATGTAATAAATGTATCCTTAAAATTAGATGTTACTTCCATTAATGAGGTTATTATTGTTGGTGCGGCAATAAAAGAAAAGGATTTGACAGGTGCCATTGTAAATATTAGTGAAAAAGCATTAAAGGAAAGATCGGCAACAAGTATAAATGAGGCTCTTCAGGGAAAAGCAGCAGGAGTTTATATTAAAACGAATCCTCAGCCGGGTAGCGATGCTTCAATAAAAATTAGGGGTAACAATTCCATGAACTATGGAGCAAGCCCTATTTATGTAGTTGATGGTATTGTGATGGATCGCGATTTTAATATGATTAATCTGAATGATGTTGCTTCTATCAATATTCTTAAGGATGCATCATCAACATCTCTTTATGGATCAAGGGGAGCTAATGGTGTTGTTATTATTACAACAAAAAAAGGTAAACGTGGCGAAAAAAAGGTTACCTACGATGGATGGTTTGGTATTCAGAAATTTACTAATGAATCGATAACCTTGGGTGCTAAAGACATGTTTGAGTTGAGAATGGATGCTCTTGAAAATGCAGGATCTGTTGGAGGTGCTTACTATACGCAAAATCCCGGTGCAACAAGAGAAAATTTCATCAATAATGAATTAATGGGAGAGGGGAAAACCTGGTTTGCCGATTATGAAATTGAAAGCTACAAAAATGGCAAAAGTTATGATTGGCTTGATGAAGTAACAAGAATGGCTTTTCAACAAAATCATACCGTTAGTTTCTCGGGAGGAACAGATACTGGGAATTATTATTTAAGTTTTGGATATGTAGATCAGGAAGGTTTAATTAAAAGTTCAAACTATAAAAAATATTCTGGTCGTATCAACTTGGAACAAAAGGTGAAGCCATGGCTTAAGGTTGGTACTAATACTTCTTTTACAAGGTCTGTTAGCGATTTAGTTGATGATAAAGTTTTTGGAGTAGCAAGAGGTGCAAATCCATTATTACCGATTAGTGATGAACATTTATATTTGGCTTGGGGAAATAATTGGGATATCAATAGTGAAAATCCACTGAAATCCCTCAGTCTTGATAAAGATACCTATAAAAACAGGATAATTTCAGCAAACTATGCAAACGTTAACCCTGTTGAAGGATTAAATATTCGTACCTCTTTTTCGATTGATTTAATTAACCAGGAGTATTATGAATATACACCAAGTGATATTCAACAAGCTTTACGGAATTCTTACCGAGGAATTGCTGTTCATAATTTAGATCAGGTATTTAATTATCAGTGGGACAATTCAATCACATATGATAAAACTATTGGTAAGCATTTCTTTACCGCTCTTTTCAGTACCGGTATGAGTAATAATAAGTTTAAATACACTAATGTGACAGCTCAGAATTTTCCTACTGATGATTTTGGTTATTATAATCTTGGTGCTGCTTTTGGGAAAGAAAACTTTAGTTTGGGCTCTAACCTAACAACTTCATCTTTGATGTCTTATTTGGGGCGTTTAAACTATAGTTATGGTGGTAAATATTATGCAACTGTAACAGCACGTTACGACGGATCGTCAAAATTTAAAGAAGGACATAAATGGGGCCTTTTTCCATCTGTTGCTTTAGCATGGAATATGGCCAATGAGAGTTTTATGCAAGACCAAACTATTTTCAATCTTGCCAAATTGCGTTTTGGATATGGTAAAGTAGGAAATCAAAGTATTCCTGACTATTCATTCTACAGTTTGTATAACCCGTCATATTCTGATGGAAAAGTATCTTTTAACTCAACAGGAATGCGTGGTACACCTTCATTAAGTTGGGAAAAACAGGAACAATTAAATATTGGAGTGGATTTAGGAATTTTTGACAACCGTTTTCGGTTAACTGCAGAATACTTTAATATCAAAAATTCAAATTTGCTTATGAAACGTTCCCTTTCAACTTTGACAGGATATGGTTCTGCTATTGAGAATATTGGGGAAATGACAAATAAAGGATTTGAATTCTCATTTAATGGAGCTCTTATTAATGAGAAGGATTTTAAATGGGATTTATCTGCCAATATTTCATTTGATAAAAATGAAGTTACAAAGTTGTATGGTAATGTTGACGCCATTTATAATTTTGGTGGTTATACAGGTACAGAAATTCAACGAACTGGAAATTTTTTCCTTGGAGAATCAGTAAATACCATATATATGTGGGAGTTTGACCGGATTGTTCAACAAGACGATATGGATTATGTGAATTCATTAAGCTTGCCTGGAAAAACATTGCAACCAGGAGATATTTTACCTAAAGATCAACAAAAAGCAGGAGAAGAAGGATATGGTATAATCGATGAAGATGACCGGGTTGTAGTAGGTAATAATGACCCTAAATTTTATGGAGGAATAGCAACTAAATTGGCATATAAGAATCTTTCACTTAATGCAGCTTTTAACTACTCTTATGGTGGGAAAACAGTTGGAAGTTTATATGAAGGTTTAATGAGTGGAACAGGATATGGTTCAGCTCATAAAGATATGCTGAAACGATGGACTCCTGAAAATACCAATACAAATATTCCAAGAGCAACCTACGATAATTCAATTCGCTTTTCTACAGGAGAAACCTCTTGGGCAGTACAGAATACATCATTCTTTAGACTCTCGACATTAACATTAGCATATGATTTTTCTAAAAAGCTAGCACAAAAGGTTGGTCTTGATGATTTTAGAGTTTATGCAACAGGAAATAATCTGTTTTGCATAACAAAGTATAAAGGGTATGATCCTGAAAATGGTGATTGGTATCCTACTGCGAGAATGTTTGTTTTTGGATTAAATTTTAGTTTCTAATGTTTAACCTTCTGTTTATCAACCAAAAAACAATATAAGGTATGAAAAAAATAGTTTTATTAAATATAGTATTAGTCATTTTGTTTTCGGTAACCTCTTGTTCAGATTTTTTAGAAGAAGAGCCTAAAACACAATTGACAGAAGAACAGGTATATGGAAATGAAGAAAATATCGAACTTCTAATATCAGGATTATATACTCAATGGCGCGATACCAGAACGGACAGAAGAGCCTTGTATATGTATACAATGGGTACCGACGAAGGCAAGCAAGGAGGAGAGCAAGTACGTGGAAATAATGTTCAGGCAGCACTGGATAAATACAATGGAGCATTAAATGCATCCAATTCTGTATTGGCTGAACAATGGAACAGAAGATGGCCTATTGTAAGTGCTGCAGCTAAAGCTGTTAAATATGCGACTTCAAAAAACTTAAAAGCTGAAGCATCATTTATCAGAGGAGTTGTTAATTTTGAGTTAGTTATGTACTGGGGCGAAATTCCAATTATTGATATTGATGATATGAAGGATTCGAGACAACCGGTAAAAGATGTTTTTGAATTCATTATCCGTGATTTGGAGTATGCCGTAGATAATTTACCTGAGACACAGAGTGATAAAAAGCTCCCTACTAAAGGCTTAGCGCAAGCTTTATTAGGCAAAATTTACATGTATGTGCCGGAATCAACCTCTTTAAGAAATTATCAGTTGGCAATGGATTACTTTGATATGCTTATTCCTAATTATTCTTTAGTGAATAGTTATTCCGAATTGTATAATACAAGCATTGATCAAAATTCATCTGAGGTAATTTATGGATTTCAGTTTATTAATGTATGGCCTGATAATAACATGGTTCAGCATCATGCCGGATCAAGAGCTGTGGCCGATGTCGATGCGAATACTTATTTTGGTGGATATGATCTTTGTATGCCAACAGAATATTATGCCAGCGATATTACCGATGGCGGTATCTGGGAATCGGGTGATAACCGAAAAGATGTCAGTATTAGATATGATTTTACCTTGCCTGATGGGCGGATTCCTCAACTTACCTGGACTGGTCAGGCCGACGAATTAGGACCTCACACCAAAAAGTTTGAAGATAATCGTACCCAGGGAGTTCAAAACTTTTGGTATTCCGGTGGTATGATTTATTATCTTCGTTTGGCTGATATTCTCCTCTGTAAAGCAGAATGTATGAATGAATTAGGACAAACAGCTACTGCTGTTGATTTAGTTAATACAACTGTACGAACAAGAGCTTTTGGAGGTACACTGCCTGCTGAATATACTTGGTCTTCAGGAATGTCTAAAGACGAATTCCGTGCTAAAATTATGGATGAGAGAATGCGTGAGCTTGGGTTTGAAGGATGGAGACGAATGGATTTAATTCGTACCGGAAAATTGGTCGAATTCGTAAATGACCGAAATCCATGGGCAGAAGCAGAAGGAACCATTGCTGAATTTCATAACCTGTATCCAATTCCAGAATCAGAAATTAAACAAAATGAGCTGATTAATGAGGAGGATCAAAATCCGGGATATTAGTAAATCAAATTAAAAAAGAAGGATGTTGGGGGACATCCTTCTTCACTTTCAGACTTTATACCATTTATAAAACAGTTTTGGCTATTCTTAGCCTAAGAATTATGCATCAGTATTACACACCAATAGTTCATTAATGTTTTGTTAGTATCTGATTTGCAGACGAATCCGTCAGAATGGGATTTCCATGTAAGAATCTGATAGTAAGTATTTTGCAAATAAATATTATGTCTGAAATCTAACGATCTATTAATACACAGAACTTGTGTGTTTTATGCAGATTCGAATTCCAAAGTGTGGAAGAAATAAAAGCTAATACCAATAAAATTAAAAATTGATGTAATGAATAGTTT
>JAESUW010000008.1 GCA_016760525.1 Labilibaculum sp. | reverse complement strand
CCCACATTATTCCGGGAACAGATAAGTTAAGCCCGATTGCGCCGATGGTACTGCCGAAAGGTGGGAGAGTAGGTCGACGCCAACTTTTAAAAGAGTCTTGTTCCAACCGGAGTAAAACTCTTTTTTTATGCCCTAAAATCTGGTATTGAAAATTGCTTTTGAATTATTCTTTAGCGGAAGAGTTTATTTAGGGGAATCGAAAGGAGAATCGATCTGCAGCAGACGAAAACCGCTCCCGTGAATGTTCTCAATTGATAAATTAGAATCTGGCCTTAGGTACTTTCTGAGTTTCGTAATGTAAACATCCATACTTCGTGTTGTGTAGAAGTTATCATCCCCCCAAATGGCTCTAAGTGCATTTCCTCGAGGTAAAATTTGATTCATATTATTGCAGAGTAAACTTAACAACGCGGATTCTTTTGGTGAGAGTTTCTCTTGTTGATTATTTAAAGTTAATGTTCGCAATACTGGATCAAAAATGAATTTACCGATTATGTATTGTGTTACTGTTTGTTCTTTGATAATGCCATTGTTTCTTGATAGGATGGCTTTAATCTTGTAAATCAGTAACTCAGAGTCGAATGGTTTGGTAATATAATCATCGGCACCTAAACGATAGCCCTGAATGATATCTGCTTTAAGTGCTTTTGCCGTGAGAAATATGAGTGGTATGTGTGAATTAATTTGTTTTATTTTTTTAGCCAAAGTAAACCCATCCATTTCAGGCATCATTACATCGAGAATACAAAGATCATATTTTGAGTTTTGGAAACTTTCTAAACCTTCTATTCCATTTTTACACAAGACAACATTGAAATCGGATATTTCCAGGTAGTTTTTCATGACAGCACCAAAATTAGGTTCGTCTTCAACTAATAATATACTAATGTTGTTTTTCATTTTAGCTTTTTAATGGTAGCGTTAAATTGACAGTTGTTCCTTGATTAGGTTTACTTATGATATCTATATGTCCATTGTGTTTTTCGATGATCAATTTCACATAGCTTAATCCCAGTCCAAATCCTTTAACATTATGAATATTTCCTGTTTCTGCTCTAAAGAATTTTCTGAATACCTTTTTCTTAGTTTTCTGATTCATCCCAATTCCTGAATCTTTTATCCAAATATGGATTTTATTGTCCTGATTTTTTGTGCCAATTTCAATATCTGGTTTTTCTATTGAATATTTAATTGAATTATCGAGTAAGTTAAAAATAGTATTTAAGAAATGAACTTCATCAATATCTGCAATATCATTAATAGCCTGTAAATTGATTTTTAAATTACCCCCTTTTTCATCAATTTGCAATTGAATATGCTCGCCGGCTTTTTGAAGTATTTCGTTTACGTTATTGGTTTGCGGATTAATATCCAATTCATGTTTTCCAAATAAGGAGAGTTGAAGAATATTTTCAACTTGCTTATTCATTCTATAGTTTTCATCCTTTATAATTGATGTGAAGTATCTTATTCTATCCGGTTCTCCTATAATTTTAGGATTGTTTATGGAATCGGAAGCTAATGCAATAGTAGCAATTGGGGTTTTAAACTCGTGAGTGATATTATTAATGAAATCAGATTTAATATCACTAATTCGTTTTTGCTTTAAAATGAAAAATATTGCATTGATAAAAGTGAAAACAATAAATAATGTGAAAATTACAGACAGTATCAGTAAGGGAAAAATGGATTTGTGAATAAGATTGAATTGATCAGTAAATAGTAGAACCAACTGATGATTAGATAAAAAAATGTCGTTGGGGAATAAATTAACCTGATGACTGGATTCTATTAACTGGGAATTTAAGCTGGAGTCTGATGATATGACAACTTTATTTGTTTTACCATCCACGATGGCATAGTTGAAGTTTGTATTGATGTTAAAACTATTTAAACTTTTTTTAATTTCGTTCGGTAAGTCCTCTTCACTGATACGTTCCTTGATGGTTATATCTTTTGAATTGAATTCATATATAACCTTTTCAAATATATTTTCAATTTGTTTTTCTTTTTTTCTTGATCGGATTATTGTATCGTTGGTAGTTAGCTGGATATCTATATTTATCAAAGAATCAAGTTTGCTTTTGGGATGTCGAAATTTAATTATTTGAGTTTTTTGTTTAGTTCCTGATACAATAAATTGTGTATTTGAACTAATTACATGATGTTGATTTCCACTTAGTTTTTGGGTGGTCTTAATTTGAATGTGATGTTTTTTCCCTGGATTTTTTCCATCAATAAATTCTTTGATCTTATGAATTTCGATATTACCTAATTTTGAACTATCAATAAAATGAAGGCCTTTCGTGATTAGAAAAATGGATTCTTCTTTTTCAAGATTAGTAACGATCTTGTGTAAAACTTTGTTAATGTTTGAATCAAAAGTCTGCTCCTGAATTTGAACAGCGTTTTTGATCCAAAGAATTTGAACGCCAATAATCCCAATCAATGAAATTGACATTAGGATAATTAAACTGGTGATAATTTTTCTGCTCATTGAATTGTTTCTATTGATATTTGAAGATACAATTCAAATATACAAAGAGCAAGAATCATAATTGGTTAATGGCTTCTTAATAAGTCTTAAAGAAAAGTTAAAGCATAAAAAAAGGGCTATAAAAGTCCCATTTCCTTTACCCTGATTAAATCTTCAGGAGTATCTATTCCTATTGATTCATGTTCTGTTATTTCGGTTTGTATCCAATAACCGTTTTCAAGCCATCGCAATTGCTCCAATGATTCAGATAATTCCAGATCGCTCTGTTCCAGTTCTGTGATTTTCATTAATGCATCAAACCGGTAGGCATACATTCCTATGTGTTTGTAGAAAGAGTTTTGGGTAAGCCACTTTTCTTGATCCTTACTGCGCACATATGGAATTGGTGATCGACTGAAATATAAAGCACGTTTATCTTTTGCAGTAACGACCTTAACTTTATTTGGATCAAATATCTCTTTCGAATTTGTAATTGCTTTAATTAATGTAGCAATTTCTGTAGAAGGATTCTGGAAGCAGGATTTTAAGGAATTAATTTGTTCAGGTTGAATAAAAGGTTCATCACCTTGAATGTTAATAACTACATCGAAATTGCGTTTTAATTTCTCTGTGATATAATTTGCAGCTTCAGCAATTCGATCAGTTCCACTTTGATGATTAGGTGAAGTCATTATCACCTTTCCCCCAAAGCTGTTAACGGCTTCTTCTATCCTTTTATCGTCAGTGGCTATATATACATGATCAAGCGCTTGAATAGCTTGTTCGTATACCTTTTGAATCATTGGTTTACCGTTAATATCGGCTAAAGGTTTACCCGGAAACCTTGTAGATGCGTATCGTGCAGGTATAATTCCTAAGAAATTCATTTTTGTCTTATTTTGCGATAACTAATTTAAAGGCAAAGTAAACAAAAATTCAGAACCTTCTCCAAGTTTGCTGTGTGCCATTATTTTTCCACCATGACCATTCACTATTTTTTTAGCTATGGCTAAACCTAAACCAGTACTACTTTCGTTTGCTGTTGTTTTTGCACTTGTGGTTCCAAATTCAGTAAATAAATTTTTCAGCTCTTGTTCAGGAATACCAACTCCTTGATCTGTAACCGAGATTTCAATACTTGTATCTTTCTTTGTAATGCTTACAGAAATTGTAGTTTCCGGATTTGAGTATTTAATAGCATTGCTTAAAAGGTTGTGCAGAACTTGCTCAATTTTATTTTTATCGATATAAATTGAAGTAACAACTACAGTTGGAGTGAAATTGATTTGAATATTTTTTTTCTTGGCAAAAATTTTATTGATTTTTATTGATTTTTTAATTATTTCCTGGATGTTTTGATTCTTTTTATGCAGCTCAAGTTTTCCCAATTCTATTTTTGAAATGTCTAATAATTCATTAATTAAGTTTAGCGAAAACTGACTGCTTTCTTTTATTAACTCCATGAATTCAATTTTTTCTTTATCAGAAAAATCTTTGTAAGAATCTAATAATAAATTAGAAAAGGAGTTTATGGCACCAATAGGATTACGAAGGTCGTGAGCCGCAATGCCAAGAAATTTTGATTTTTGCTCATTCAGCACACGAAGAGTATCATTCTGTTCTTCAAGTTTATTTCGACTAGTCTCTAGTTCTGTATGATCATCAACAATAACCAGAATATATTCCTTGCCATAATATTGAATGTATCTTGTAGAGTATAAGAAGTGTTTGGTTTCTTTTTGTATGTCAGAGTAAAAAACACGGGATAATTTCCTTCTATTGGCAGGGACTTTTTCCGACATGGTCTGCAAAATGTCTCTTTTCAGAATGCAATTTTCACAATGAGAGGTTTCGCCGCATAATGAATTTTCTTCGACTGCAAACTGGCATCCCAAAGCATTGCCGCATAAATTGCCAAGTATTTTTTCTTCTCGTTTTTGAAAAAGCAGAGTAAAAGATTCATTTATATTTTCAATACGGGCATTTTTATCGAGAATAAATAATGCCGATGTGATATTATCGAACAAAATATTTAAAAATTCATTTGATTCTTTAAGGTTCTTGAGATTGATTGACATTGGCTCTCAGATTTTAATAATTTGAAGTCTTAGTACATGACAAAAATTTGTAGGTATTCATGTTTTATTTGAATATCAGGAAATTACAATATTTATTACTCTGAGGCTTTCAGCCTCTTGTTGTTTGTATTTGGCTAAACCATACGGTGTTGCTGAATGTTATTGATGTAAGGGCTTTGCCCTTTGCCCTCTTTCAAGAAGAGAGTTGGCAGGCTAAAAGTCCCCTTTTCAAGGGGGATACAGGGGGATGTAATAAGATTATTAATTTTTGTCATGTACTAAAAATTTGAAGTTATAAAAGAATTCTTACGTGTATTCCAGTAAAAGGATACTGAAAATTAACAATCTTTAATGATATTAATTGAACAGAATTATCTTCTAATTTTAAAAAGTAGTAATTTTGTCAGATAGCATGATAAAATTTCATGTTTTTTACTTTGGTAACAATTAAATTCGTTTTTTTTGATGGATATACAAACAATAAAGCACAGGTTTTCAATTATTGGGAATACATATTCTTTAAATAGATCACTAGATATTGCTATTCAAGTTGCTCCTACGGATTTATCTGTATTAATAACAGGGGAGAGTGGAACAGGAAAGGAAGTATTTCCTCAAATAATACATCAATTTAGTTCCAGAAAACATGCTCCGTATATTGCGGTGAATTGTGGAGCCATTCCTGAAGGAACTATAGATTCGGAATTGTTCGGGCATGAAAAAGGTGCATTTACCGGAGCTTTATCGGATCGGAAAGGTTATTTTGAGGCTGCTAATAAAGGAACTATTTTTTTAGATGAAATTGGTGAGCTTCCTTTATCAACTCAAGTTAGATTGTTACGTGTTTTAGAAACGGGAGAATTTATTAAGGTTGGTTCATCAAAGGTTTTAAAATCGGATGTTAGAGTCGTTGCAGCAACAAATATAAAAATACCCAAAGCAGTTAAAGAAGGAAAGTTTCGTGAGGATTTGTATTATCGTTTGAATACGGTACCCATTACTATGCCTCCGCTTCGGGAACGACAAGAGGATATTTATCTGCTTTTCCGGAAATTTGCACAGGATTTTGCGGAGAAATATAGAATGCCACCTTTACGACTTGACTCTGTAGCTCAACAACTCCTTAAATCTTATCGTTGGCCAGGGAATATTCGGCAGTTGAAAAATATTACTGAGCAGGTATCCATTATTGAAAAGGAAAGGCAAATAGATGCTACTATCTTAAAGGCTTATCTTCCTATGAATGATGAACAGATGTTACCAGCTATTTATACTGATACCTCTCAAAAAGATCAAACATTTTCTTCCGAAAGGGAAATATTATATAAGGTTCTTTTTGATATGAAAAAGGATATGTCTGATTTGAAAAAGTTGGTGTTTGAGTTAATGCAAACCAGTGGAGATTCATCTTCTTTGCAAAAGGATAATGCGAAACTTATTCGTAAATTGTATGAGGATCAGGATATTGATATTTTTCACCACCAGACTTCACCGCAAGCAACTCCAAATATTTCATCTCCTGGAAATTCGGTAATTCAAGATACAGAGGAATTTGTAGAGGAGTCATTGTCGCTTGAAGATAAGGAGGTTGAGTTGATTAGGAAAGCCTTGGATAAACACAACGGAAAGCGTAAATATGCAGCACAGGATTTAGGTATATCCGAACGTACCTTGTATCGTAAAATCAAAGAATACGATATCAATTAATATTCACAATTTATTGTTATTTTTATTTCCCAATATGAAATTATTTAAAGTACTATTAGTAAGCTTTTGTGTTGTTTTTGTGGTAACAGCATGTAAGGTTTCTTATTCATTTACAGGAGGAACACTTTCTTCGGAAGTGAAAACTTTTTCGGTGCAATTTTTTCCCAACAGAGCACCTCTTGTAAATCCTAATTTAAGTAATCAGTTTACTGAGGTTCTTAAAGAGAAATTTCGTAGTCAAACCACTTTAGACGAAATTGTTGATAGCGAAGGCCATTTGAATTTTGAGGGTGAAATAACTGGATACAGAACTCAAGCTTTGGATATTACGGCGAATGATATTTCGGCTACCAATCGATTAACAGTTACTATTAAAGTTCGTTTTAGAAACGAAATTGAGCCCGATAATGATTTTGACAAGAGTTTTTCAGCCTTTAGAGATTTTGATAGTACCGCGCAGTTGATTGATGTGGAAGAAGAATTAGTGGAAGAGATTTTGGAAGATATTATTGATGATATATATAATGAAGCGGTTGTAAACTGGTAAAAAATGGATCAAAGTTTATTGCAAGGTTGGATTAGGAATTCAGGAGAAATGGATCGAAACAGTCATCGGGAATTAAAAAACCTGATTGACCAATATCCTTATTTTCAGACAGCTCATTTGCTTTTGCTGAAAACCCTGCATGATAATCAAAGCATTCGATTTAAAGAAGAACTGAGAAATTCTGCGTTATTTATTCCAGATCGTCGTCAGTTGTTTTTGTTGATTCAAGATCAAGTTAAAATACAATCTCGTTCCGTAAACATAGAAAAAGATATTGTTGGAAAGCCAGAATTGGTATCACAAAGCATTTCGGTAGAAGATACAGTGGAAATTTCCGATTCCTCGAATGAGGAAAATCAGGTGTTGACTGAAAAAGAACCTGAAGAATTGGATGGACTGTTTCATTTATCCGAGGAATCGGAAATTTTAGATTCTGATGCTTTTCCGGGAAAAGCTAATGTTTTAGAACCTGAAGTTTTTCAGGCTGCAAATGATGAAATTTTAGATTTTGGCGATTCTGAAGATAAAAAGGAGGAGTCGAAAGAGAAACAAGGAAATGATATAGTCCTGAGCGACTCTAAATTATTGGAGGCAGCAACGGAGGTTTATCCTATCGGTTTTGGTGGCAATTTATACACTCTTTCAAATGAGCCGGAGAAAGAGGAAGCCGTATCAGAAAAAAAGAAAAATTATACTTTTACTGATTGGATGACTGTTGTTGATACGAATGCCAACTTAGAGGAAAATGATAATAATTTAAGTTCTTCGAAGCAAAAAGTGAAAAAAGGAATTGATCTTATTGATAATTTTATTCAAAATGATCCGAGAATAAGTAGGAACATTAAAGTTGTTGAGAAACAAGAAGATATTTCATTGGGGAGTTTAGAGGATAAAGATGGCTTTATTAGTGAAACTTTGGCCTCTATATACGTGAAACAGAAGCTTTTCGATAAGGCAATTGCTGTTTATGACAAATTAGTGTTGAAAAATCCCGAAAAAAACGTTTACTTTGCGAGTCAGATTGAAAGAATAGAAAAATTAAAAAATAGTAAATAAATAAGTATGTATACCTTTGTTTTAGTATTGATCTTTATTGTTTGTGCGCTTTTAGTATTAATCGTATTAGTGCAGAACTCAAAAGGAGGTGGATTAGCTTCTAATTTTTCATCCTCAAACCAAATCATGGGAGTTAAGAAAACTACTGATTTCCTTGAAAAAGCAACTTGGTTTTTAGCCGGTAGTTTATTATTTCTTTGCCTTGCCGCAGCAGGTACTATTAGTCGTGGAGAAGCAGAAGGACAGAAATCGCAAATTGAGCAACAATTGCAGGACACAGAAACTACTTCTGATGTTCCAACTTTCCCAACTGAAGCCCCTTCTACAGAAAAGGATACAGCAAAATAAGAAAAGAAAAATATCATTGATATAAAAAAAATGTCAGTATGTCATATCATGCTGACATTTTTTTGTGCGGTTAACTTTCTGTTTTTCAGTATATTTATTCATTATTGATTGAAATATTGGGGCTTCTGTTTTTTAATTATTCTTGATTGTTTGAAAATTGAACAGGATCTCGGTAATATTGTCAATGATTTCCCTTTGGCATAGATTGTGAAAGAGAAGAAGTCGTAATGTGTAAATAATAACTTTAAATATTTTGAAAATGACAAAGTTAAAAGGTAGAATTCTTGCAGGGAAAATTTTAGTTGAAGCTATCGCCGCTGAAGAAAAAACTGCAAGTGGTATCATCATTCCAGATGCGGCAAAAGAAAAACCAATGCAAGGTAAGGTAGTATTAGTGGGTTCCGATAAAAAGGATGAAGCAATGGAAATAAAAATTGGAGATACTATTTTTTATGGCAAATATTCAGGAACAGAATTAGTTATTGATGGAGATGACTATCTTTTAATGTCTCAAGCAGACGTTTTGTATATTGCATAAGTTAAGGACACAAAATTTCAAAATTAAGTAAGAAATGGCTAAAGAAATAAAATTTAATATAGAAGCTCGCGACCTTTTAAAAAAAGGTGTTGATGAGTTAGCAGATGCGGTAAAAGTAACTTTAGGACCAAAGGGTAGAAATGTTGTGATTGATCGCAAGTTTGGTGCTCCTCAGATTACTAAAGATGGTGTTACTGTTGCAAAGGAAATTGAATTGACTGATCCTGCAGCAAATATGGGAGCTCAGATGGTAAAAGAAGTAGCTTCGAAAACTGGTGATGATGCCGGTGATGGAACTACAACAGCTACTGTTTTGGCTCAATCTATCGTAAATGTTGGATTGAAAAATGTAACTGCAGGTGCTAATCCAATGGATTTGAAACGTGGTATTGAGATTGCTGTTGCTGTCGTGGTTTCTAGTATTAAAGAGCAAGCTCAGGAGGTTGGTGATAACTTTGATAAGATTAAGCAGGTTGCTAAAATTTCAGCAAATAACGACGAGACAATTGGAGCGCTGATTGCTGAGGCAATGGAAAAGGTGAAAAAAGAAGGTGTAATTACTGTTGAAGAAGCTAAAGGAACTGAGACTTACGTAAAAGTTGTTGAAGGTATGCAGTTTGACCGCGGTTATATTTCTCCATATTTTATTACTGATGCTGATAAAATGGAAGCTGATATTGAGAATCCATTTATTTTGTTGTACGATAAGAAAATATCTACAATGAAAGAGTTGATGCCTGTTCTTGAACCAGCAGCTCAAGCAGGTCGCCCATTGGTGATTATTGCAGAAGATATTGAAGGTGAGGCATTGGCTACTTTAGTTGTGAATCGTTTGAGAGGTTCATTAAAGGTTGCTGCTGTTAAAGCCCCGGGTTTTGGTGACAGAAGAAAAGAAATGCTGGAAGACATTGCGATCTTAACTGGTGGTGTTGTTATTTCTGAAGAGAAAGGAATGAAATTGGAGCAAGCGACTTTAGAGATGCTTGGTCAATCAGAAAAAATTACCATTGATAAAGAAAATACAACGATTGTAAATGGTGGTGGAGATAAAGATAGTATTGTTGCTCGTGTGGCTCAAATCAAAACTTTAATCGAAAATTCAACTTCTGATTACGATAAAGAGAAACTTCAGGAAAGATTAGCCAAATTGGCTGGTGGTGTAGCTGTTCTTTATGTTGGTGCAGCATCTGAAATTGAAATGAAGGAGAAAAAAGATCGTGTGGATGATGCATTGAGTGCTACTCGTGCTGCTGTTGAAGAAGGAATTGTTCCTGGTGGAGGTGTAGCATACATTCGTGCAATTGCTGCTTTAGAAAACCTTACAGGTGAGAATGAGGACGAAACAACAGGTATTGAGATTATAAAGCGTGCAATTGAAGAGCCGTTGCGTCAGATTGTTGCTAATGCTGGTGGTGAAGGTGCTGTTGTTGTAGATAAGGTGAAAGTTGGTAAGGGTGATTACGGTTATAATGCCCGTATCGGAGAATATCAGAACCTATTTGAAGCAGGTGTTATTGATCCAGCTAAAGTTGCTCGTATAGCTCTTGAAAATGCGGCATCAATTGCTGGTATGTTCTTAACTACCGAATGTGTTTTGGTTGATATCAAGGAAGAAGCTCCTGCGATGCCTCCGATGGGTGGCGGAATGGGTGGTGGAATGCCTGGAATGATGTAAGAGAATAAAATTTATATAATGAGCTGTCCTAAATTAGTTTAGGACAGCTTTTTTTTGTCTTTTTTAAGGATAACTATTTAAATAGTTGTGCGACTATGAAAATAGTCAGATGTTAATGCGATGAAAGAATTAACGAAGGTGGAAGAACAAATCATTCAATATTTATGGAAGTCCGAAAAGGCTTTCCTTAAAGATATTATTGAGGAATTTCCACTTTCAGAACCAAGCATATACAACAATATCAACTGTAGTACGGGTTTTAGTAATACCGATTAGTATTTAAAATTACTCACTTATTTCTCCCGATAAATCGGSATTATCATTGAGTTTTAAATACCTATCGGCATTATACCTGTGAGTAAATTTGTTTGTARAATGGTATAAGAAAGGGAATAATCGGTTTTATAACTTTTWGGAAAGTAAAGCAGTATTACCCMTTAMTATTAAAAAANTGCTTACTCCCGGGAGTTTATGAGGGAGTATGAAGAGTTTCTTTAATGATTCCATTGGAGGATTTACTTCCTTTTTTGCTCGTGAACAAGATTTACCCCTTTCGGAATTGGAGGAAATGAGATCTCTAATTGAGGAACAAATCCATAACAAGAAGGATAATGCTTGAGTTTGGAATCTATCTGTTGGAATCCAGCACTTACGTGGCTGGATTTTATCTTTTATTCTTTTCAATTTTTTCCATAATGATATCTTGTACCGGGCGATTTTCAATTTTTGAATCCAGCCATGAAATGATATCCAGATATAGAAATGCTCTTCTTTCAAATGGATCATTAACCCATTTTTGTAAATCAATTCTCGATTTTTTCAATTCATCTTTTAATTGATCAGGACTAATGGAACTAAGTTTTCTAAGGAATCGAAGTATGTATTTTTGCACTTCCTGTAGGTCATCCATTTTTGCAAGAAAACGATAAGTTGACCGTATTTGGTATTCTAAAAGTTCTGTGTTCTCCAACTCGTAGTGGCTAATTAGATTTAGTATTCGGCCAAAGCAGTGAATATCACCACGAAGCGATGTATCTCTCACATCGGAAATTCGATTTAAATATTTAATTGCCTCTTTGTATTGACCATTTCCGAAGTACAAACATGCAATTTTATAATAGAAAACCAGAGCACGGTGATTGTCCATTCCAAATTTGTTTTCTTCAAGGAAATTTTCAATTTTTGGAATTAAATGAATCCCTTTATCAAATGTTCCATTCATAAAATGCCTGTTGATACGGTGCATATACAGGAACATGTGTAATAGTATATTTAAATTCGAATTGTGTAAGAATTGCTCTTCGTTTTCAAGTTTACGTAGTAAGAGCAGGTTCTTTTTAAATTTAGTTACATGATTTGTATAGAAGAGAGCAGCCAATACGTTGTTAAGTCCTTTCAGATATAAATCTGTATGGATGTGAATCATTTCCGGATTGGTTTGGAAGAGATCAACCCATTTTTGTGCATACTTATAGCACATTAAGAAATCCTGAACAATTAGATAATACCAAACGTAGGATTGAAACAAATACAATTTTTCAAAGAAACTTAAAGTTTGAATATCATAGGGATGCAGGTTGGTGTTAAAAAATTCTTTCACCATAAGCAAATCTTTCTCATTTCGTACATATCCTACTTTAAGGTATAAGCCGTAAAGACGAAGCGACATGTTCGAGAAAAACACAACTCCATCCATAATTTTACTTATCTCAGTTGCTTCTCGGGTAATTTCTTCAGCTCGGTTTTCAATGCTCTTAGTAACGTACTGTGATTCAATTAACTTCTCGAATTGGATGATTTCAAAAACCAGAATATTCTTCTTGTTTTTTCTTGCTAAAGTTTTTGTTTTATCAAGAATTCGTAAACTTTGCTGATATAACCCTTTATTGTAGAGCACTTTAGAGTGATCTATTTGTTCTCGAATACTGATGCTGATATCATGATTTATCTGGGTTAATCTTAAGCTTGTTAGAAGTTGTTTGTATAAATGTGCTTTTAAGTTTGGAAGCTGAGATTGCTTTATTTCTTTCGCTTTTTTTAAAATGATGATTTCATTGTATTCCTCCATTTTATCCAAAACATCAAAAAGTTGTAAGAATTTAGTCTCCTTTTCACTACTAATTCTATTCGCATACAACTTGAAATTTCGTTTCTCAGATTTCGAAATCGATTTAATTAATTGAAACAGAGGGTCTATTTGTTGTTTAGGCATTGTACGGGATGTGTGAGTTAACTATTTGAAAAACAGGATTCTTATTAATTTTCATTTTGCTTGAACTTCGTAGTTTGTATAAAAAACGATTTTTGTAAACCCAAATCATGAGCTACATTTGAATCATCAAATCAAGAGAATGATTTAATAAAATTAATATTGAAACGGAACATGAATACAATAAATCTGTTATCAAAATTAACAAAATCCGAGAAACTAGAAACTGTTAACGGAATAAATCAAGCTCTTGAATGTATTGGAGTCGATCAAATTAACAAAGAACTTAGCCATAAACAGGCTATTGAAATTGGGAATGTGATTGTTGATAAATTTGCAGGTGTAATGAATTTGGCTAAATTGGTTGAATCCATTAAGGAAATGGTTACAATTGAAGAATTAGAAGCATTTAAAAATGAACTGTCAGGCAAATTAAATTTTTTTGTTACAAATACAACTAAAGCTCCAATCCATCAGAAACGATTGGCTACTTTAAAAAGTAGTTTTGAAGAAATTTCTGGTGACAACGTACTTTGAAAACCATTTGTAGTTGTTAATTCAATTACAATTTTTTAGAGAGTTAGTAACACTATCCCCCTTGTGTTATTAATGATCTAACTATTAACCAAACATGAAGAATACTAAGTTGTGATGGTTCTGTGAGGAAATGAACGATTTCTTTTTGGCTTGTTAGTAAATATTTACGAATGATCCAATCCGTTAGAATTAGTAGTTTAAAAGTAAGTTAGGTGTGATTATACTTTTTTAAGGAACATTTCATACTTTATCTGATCACTTAGATTCTTCTTGTTATTATTTGGACCATCTTTTTGATTATGTTTTAATATTTAGTTGTGATAACCGGACAGGATTCTTCTTGTCTGGTTTTTTTATGGAATGTTTTGAGTAATCAATTACAATTAAAGTGTGATTTTAAAATACAAACGTATCGAACTAGGAACCGTTTCGGTATAGATACTGATTGAATTGATTTGATTCAAAGGTATTTTTTCGTAAGATTCGTAGGTGATATTGTTGCGATCAAGAATATTATGGAATAACACACCAATCTCGCATTTTGTTTTTTTAGGGAAGAATTTGTAAATTAAAGCAGCATCAAGTCTGTTGTAATTTGGTTCTGCCACGATCTTATTTATGTTTGAATAAACAGGAAAGCCTGAACCGTAGATGTAATTTGCTGAGATATAAAATGGTTTAAGAGCCAATAATCCTGCAGTTTTTATTTCATGACGCTGGTCGTGTAAGGCTCTTTGATATTCGTTAGTGTTGAAATAATCAAAATTTTCGAGAGTTTTACTGAGTGTGTAAGAAACCCATAAGGTATGATCACCAAAATCTTTTTTTACAAAAATATCCAGTCCATAGCTTTTACTTTTGCCTAAAGACACATTCCCTTCATTTCGATATTTGTAATATCGGGTATGTCCGTCTGTTTTTTTATAATAACCTTCAATACTAAGAGTGAATCCATTGTTGTTAAAAGATCCTCCGGCAACATGATGAACCGATTCCAATACAGGAATATCTTTTTCATCGGCGCCTACCCAGATGTATCGAAAATCTCCATTATCACTTAATACAGAACTTTTGGTTATAAATTGTTTGTATAAGCCCCAAGCTCCATTAATTGCCAGATTATCGGAAAGTTGCAGGCTGAGAGAGATTCGTGGTTCCCAATAAATTTTATTTAGATTGATAGGATAATTGGCCAAAAACCCGGCTTTTATCGAAACTCCATTACTTATATTTAAATTATTTTGAAAATAGTAACCAATTCTGTCGGCTCTGGATTTAATGTGCAAAATGTTTATATCTAAAGAATCTTCCTTTAAATTAACCACATTGTTGATGTAATTAATTCCAGTTTCGAAATTTTGATCTTCAGCAAATACAAATGAATTTTTAAGTGTTGCCCTGTATTCTAAAATACTGTTTTTTGATTCGTCATCTCTTCTGAAAAATTCTTCATTGGTACGGATTCTAGTGATAGATACAACATCGCTGGTTTTTGTTTCTAGTTCTGATCTGGAAATGGACAGTGAACTTGTATTTCCATTTCGCCATACTTTTCCATAATTAATAGAACCACCAAATTGATTATTGCCTTCGAATTTGTGCTTTTTTGTATTTGTATGCGATTCTGTTGTGATATCGTAGGAGTATCGATCTTCTCCAGTCATCAGGCTTAGCGAGAAATTATCTCCGTTCTTCCAATTGGTTGTAAATTTGAAGTTAAGATCATGGAATTTGTAATCTGGAGCTACATCCAAGTCAACCAAAGAAAGAACGTCAATGCCTTGGCCTAAATCTTGTCCGGAAAGATCCACATTTGAAGATTCATATTTAATCTGCTCATCTTTAAATAGGTTGTAATAGGTTTGCCGGAAGGCCAATAAAAGAGAGGATTGTTTTCCAATAGGTTGTTCATAGGAACCACTTGCAGTAATGTTATTTAAGGTTAGATTTAGAGTGGGTTTAAGACGACTGCCGTTTTTGCCTGTAATGTACACAATTCCACCAACCCGATCGCCGTATCTGGCATCAAAACCACCTTTTAAAACTTCAATGTTTTTAACAACTAATGGATTAACAGCACCAATATCCTCATAAACATTCTTTAACCCCCAAAGTGTAATGTTATCGAATAGTACTTGACTTTCACCTTCGTATGACCCCCAAATTATCAGATCATTTTTTTGTTCTCCTGCGGCTAGAATTCCTGGTTGTAATCGTAGTAATTCAAAAACAGAATTGTCGTTATTGGTTGGAAGAAAACCTGCTATTTTATGGTTTAATTTTAAATTTCCTGCTTGATTGCCCATTTTAATAAATGTCTGAACAATTTTATCGGTAACCATAATTTCCGGTAAGTCAGTACTGGCAGCAGTTAGTAAAATATTTTGGTTTGCTCCTTGGTCTACAAGCGTATCATGAATAAAGTATCCTAAATGGGAGGCTAAAATTCGAAACGTACTGTCTATTTCCGAAGTAAATGAAAAATTTCCACGTTCATCGGTAGCCATTGGTGAATTGTTAATGGTTAGATGAGAAAAAGGAAGAGGTTCCAAGCTTTCTATATCGAGAATTTGTCCAAAAATTCGATATTGAATAATTTTTTCTTCGGGGAAAATTAAAAATACCTCATTCGATTTTTGATAATTAAGAGGAAATTTTCTCAGAAGAAAGTCTATTGTTTTATCTTTTGAAGAAAAAGACTTGTTTATACTTACTGTATACTTGGAAAGTAAATCATTGTTAAAAGAAAGTTGAAAATCATATTGATCCCTTAGATCAATCAATACTTCGCTCAAAGCCTTTTTGTGAGCAAGGACTTTAATTTTTTGAGCAGAAACATTTGAAAAAATCAATCCTAATAGTAGTAAGATAATGATTCGTTTCACTTATTGGGCATTAGAGGTTATGATGTAATTGTTATTGGGTCCTTTGATAAATTTTAATCCGAACGGTACACATACTTTGTGTAATGTACTTTCAACAGATTTTTCTTTGGCAAAATTTCCAGTATAAGGTAAGTTAAATTTACCTTTTTCTACAATATTAATATCATATTGAAGTTCAATTTCTTTAAAAACAAGTTGCAAAGGTGTCTTGGTGAATAGGAACAAGTTATTGCGCCAGGATATCTTATTTTCTGTGTTTGGGCATTTCTTGAGCTCTAATTTTCCATTTCTGGTTACAAAAGCATGATCGTTTGGTAGTAAAAGAATTTTGTCTGATGTTAAAGTAGAAACAACTTTAACTTTTCCGGTGTAACAAGTTACCTTGTATTCATTCCCTCTTGCATAAATATTAAAGCTTGTTCCTAAAATATAGGTCTTGCCATAGTTCGAGGCTATTTCGAATTTACTTCCTTTTGTAATTTTAAAGAAAGCCTCTCCTTCAAATTTCACTTTTCTCGAAAATTTCCACCAGTATGGCTTGTAGGATATGCTTGAGTTCGCGTTTAAATCGACTACAGACTGATCGGGTAAGCTAACGCTTAAATGTTCTCCTTTTGGACAATGAATAGTTTTTGTGTAAAGATTAATAAAACCTGTGAATCCTAAAAGAAGAAGAATACAAGCCGTCGCGGCATATTTCAGCCATTGCATCTTTATCACCTTAGTAGGAACAGCTGGAGCAGATGTTTTCTTCGAAAGCTCTTTCCATACATCCTCTTTGGATTTTGAATAAGTGACTTCGATTTTCGGAAGTGAATTTATAAAATACATTTCCGGGTTGAGTTTGTTATGTTGGTTGTCGTTTTTCATTTATTTTCCTAATGCATTTCTTAAAAACGAAAGTGCGTATGACATTCTTTTTTCAACAGCTTTTACGCTTAGTTCTAATCGATCGGCAATTTCCTTGTATTTTAAACCTTCCATTCTGCTCATTAAAAAAACTGTTCGTTGTTTTTCTGAGAGTTCTTCAAGTGCCGTTTCGTATTTTGTTGTTAGTTCCTTATACGCCAATTGATCTTCAGGTGTGTGATCGTCAACTGCAGGTTCCAACTTCACTAAGTATTTTTGGGCTACTTTTTCTCGTCTGTATTTGCTGATAAAAAGATCGCTTGCAATTTTGTAGAGTAATGATCGTAAAGGTTTCTCGTCGAAATCTAAATTTTTCTCCCACAATTTCATGAAACTATCCTGCGCAATATCAGTGGCCAGTTCTTCATCCCGGGAACGATAATAAATATAGTTCCGGATTGAATCGAAATGGTTGTCAAATAAGAGTTTAAATTCTTCCTGTGTCAAGGCTAGGGGATTGGTTTAGAGTAAAAATAAACTTTTTCGGTGAATTTGGCGCAGAGGATTAAAGCAATACTCTGCACCAGTTTCAGTTTTTGTTGATTCAAATCTACTATTTATCCCTAAGTCTTAAGTGTTTTCCAATTTCGATTTCTTCTGTTACTGTTTCTCCAGCATCATCAATGTATGTGTAAGTAGCTATATTATCGCATTCTCCCTTACCATAATCAAATCTTGCAAATTCAATTTGGTTCTGAGTAAAGATTACCAATCCACTTACAATTACACGACAGGTTCCAATTCTTACCAATGGATTTTCTGCATCAATTGTTTTTGAATATTCATTTTGCTCCGAATCGACACAAGTAACAGAACCTCTAATTTCAATTTTATCATCACTAACATCCCATCTTGTATCTAAACCAGAAACCCATTCTCTGGTTCTTTCTGCGGAACGGAAAAGAGTTGTTTCATCAGGGAAAGTGAATGTTAATTCGCTGGTATAAGCAAACTTTCTGGAAACACCTTTTTCTCCGGTATATTCAATACGTTTCCATCCATCAATAGCAATACCATCAATCATTAAGTCGAGAGTGATTTCACGAACGGCACCATCTGTAAAAGGAGCTGCAGTTAGAACAATAACAATAGTACCACTAATAACACGACCGTTGTTTAATACAGTAGAATCACCATAATTAATCGTAATTGTCATTGGAAAACGACTTTCTTCACCAAATTCTACAGTAACATCGGGTATGTTTTCGCCTTTGTAACGCTTCCACTGTTGAAACATTTGACCATAGCGCTCAGCAACGGTACATTTTGTAGAAGTTGTAGCTTCATCAAAATCAGCTTGAGCAAATGAGAATAAATCAGTTTCATAATCAATTGATTCCATAACATTTTCAGTTGCTTCTTCCGATGCAACAACAGTCTTAACAGTGTTGTTCAATTCAACCTGATCTTCGTTCAATACATCAATTACATCTTCGCTTTTATCACAAGAGAAAAATACAACAGCTAAACCTACTAATAGTAAAAAAGAAAACTTTTTCATGATTATAATTTTATGAGTTTACATTTAAGTTTTATGAGCTCGCTTACTTCTGAACCGACCAAGTGGAAAATAACCCTACTATGGATTTCTATTTTTTCTATTCTTAGTTTTTGTGCCAGGGATATGCTGTTTTTTTACATGCTTTAAATACACCTTGACAAGAGCTTATGTACCGTTCGTAATAAAAAGATTATTTAAGGGTTACCTTTTTAACAATATGGGAATTAATATAGTGTAATTGGTGTGTTAATTATACTCTACTACTTAAGACTAGATATGACTGTTAATTATAAAAGAGTATGATTAAGATTTTAGATGTTGTTGAAAGAATGATTAGAATGGATCGTTTGATTAAAGATGGGCGAACTGGGAGTGCAAAGAACATGGCGAATGAATTAGGGATTTTCAGAAGTCATTTGTTTAATCATTTTGAGGAATTAAAAGATTTGGGGATTGAAATAAGCTATAATAGAGACAGTGATGCTTTTGAATACTATGGAGACATGGAACTTAAAATTCAAAAACCACTACAGGTAATCCGAAAAAAGAAATACTTAAACGATACTAATTGGGAAGCTGATTCTCACGCAACTGGTGGAAAATACGTCTTAATGATAGCCTGCGGAGTTGGAGCGTATAATTCAAATATGTAAAATCTATATAATCCTTAAGATTCAGCCTGAAAAATTATGTTAAAATTTATGAAATAATAATTTAATAAACTAATGAAAATTCGACTGTCACTTATATTACTATACTCTATTGTTTGGAATTTTGGATTTTCTCAAGAACGGAATTTTCAAGCTGTATTGATAAATTCGGTAACACATACGCCAATCAGTTTAGCCTCAATTAGTGTTACTAAGTCCAATATTGGAACAATCAGCAATAAGGATGGTGCATTTAAATTATGCTATTCAGATTTAAATGATTCTGTAAGAATTTCTCATATAGAATACGAAACTCTTGATTTGTGTTTATCAGATAAGGTTATAAAGAAAGAAATATATTTAACTCCTAGAAATATTATCCTTTCTGAGGTCAATGTAAAAGCGATGTCAGCTCAGGACTTATTATTGACAGCAATAGAAGAATCGAGTAAAAAAATTGAAACTAATGTCAAACTAAGTACATACTACCGTGAATTTGTGAAAAATAATGGGCAATATAGTAAGTTCTCCGATGGCTTAGTAGATTACACAATTAGTATCTCTAAAAAAAAGACTAAGACCACTGTCACCGTAAAGGAATCCAGAGCTATTAAACTAGACACACTTAAAGAGGAAGAATTTAGTATAAATTCTCCATTAGATGTCAGACGGGCTGCAAATATTTACAATGTATCGAAAATTCAACAACTAATAAATAAAGACGATTTCTATAAATTCAACTTTAAGCTTGTTGAATTTGAGAATGACCCGGAATTAATTACAATTATTCTGAGCCCAAAATTAGAAATTGAAGAAGAGCTCCTCGAAAAAAAAATAACACTTAATCGAAATTCATATCTAATTCAAGAAATCGAGATTCATCTGCCAGCTTCTCACGCACAATATGCAAAAACAGTAAATATCCTTGTTGCAAAAGCCCAAACAATAGATCGGAAAATGAGAATCATTTACAAAGAAAATAATAGTATTTATTCGTTATTCTATATTTCAAGGGATTTTTCGATGCACTTTTGGAACAATAAAAAGGTAGACGGAAGGATTAGGTTTTTAAGTGATTTAATCGTTACCGACATACAAGTTGGACAGATAGAAGAAGAAGAGAAAAGAGAACGCTACAAGCACAAATCATTGTACAAAAGAGGAAATCAGTTTAGCACAAAATTTTGGCTCTCTAATAATTCTTTACTACTAACAGATGAAGAAGAAAAGATAATAAAAGGACTTTAGTTTGCTAAAGGTTAATAAGCAGAAGGTAGGTTTGTTGTCGAAAATGTTTTGTTTAATGTGAAATTTTAAAATTATGCGTTTGTTTATTTTTCTATTTGTCTTTCTTGCTGTTAATGCCACTGGGCAGAAGTTGTTGATTGAAAACAGAATGGCTAAAGAAAATTCATTTAATGAATTTAACTTACGAGGACTGAATCGTGTTAAGGATCAAGAATCCTCCTTTTTAAATGGATCTCAAAACAAATCGAGAATTGATAAAATTATGGACCGAATGTATTTTGATTTTGTATTTCAAGTAAAGTCAATTGAAAGGGTAAATAATACGAGTGTTCAATATTCACCAAAGCCAGAATTATTGTTTACATCTACAAAAGGCAATAATGATAAGCAGATTTGTTCTTATGGTATGAATATGGGCTATAAATTGGGTTCTGCTTTTTCTATTAATAGTGTTTTTTACGAATCGATTGGAAATAATTTTTCAATTGCCAACCATATAGGTTTGTCATATCAAATCCCGATCTCTGCCAAGAGTAATAAATTGGTGTTGATAGGAAGTGTTGCACATTTCATTTCGGCAGATGGATACCATATCGGCAACTTTTCATCTAAATCGACATTTAAAGCAGGAGGCAAAAAGTTTAAGGCTGATAAAATCGCCTTGTATGTAGGAAAGAAAAAACAGGGAGTTTCTTTTGATTTTGGCCTGCGAACTAAACTTTACAAATTCTATAGTTTGTTTGTGTCCGGAGGTTATCAACTTGATCTTTGCGAACGAGACAGGTTATTTATACGTGAAAAATCAGGATTCTTTTTAACCCGAAAAAAGATCGATATTTCCTTGAAAAATTCTGCTATTCAATATTTTGAAAATGGAGTGCAAACTTCAAAAAATAGTTTTGATACCGATGATTTTTATCTGAAAGCCGGGATTCGATTTTCTCTTTAAACTCAAATTTATTGAATAAAATATTTTCATTAATTGCTCACCGATAGGGAACAGTTCTGCAATCGGATAAAATTATTGTTTTAGAGAAAAGAAAGTTGATTGAAGACGGAGCTTATGCAGAATTGTATCAGCAAAAAGGGAAATATTATGAGATGTGGCAGAAACATATGCCTTAAATTTATAGAAACTCAACAATATAAATTGAAATAATATATGTATTTTTAATTTATATTGTTGAGTTGCCAGTAAGTGTGAACATGCAGGGGACACGAGCTCGCTCATATATCATATATGAGGAAGTAGAATGCAGTATCTTTCGTATTTTTTATAAAAAACATGCATGACATTATGTAATTCTAATTTATAATACATCAATAAAATACAAATGAAAGATTGGATAGAATATAACATAGGCGTAAAACAATTTATAGTAATAATTGGCATTATTTTGGTCATTGCAGGCTTTAGCTTAAAGTCCAAACTACATAAAACAAACAATTTAGACGAATACAAAGGTGTTTCGGAGGCTTTTGTAACCAATATTACAGTGAAAAAAGTACAAGGGAAAATTACATATGAAACAATTGAAAAGACAATTGGCTATAATATTAGCTATATTTTCCATTTGAAAGACAGAAGCTACTTGAAAACAGAAACGATTAAGCCAAATTTTGATAATGGACATTTATTCAAAAATTTCGTGAAAGGAGATTCCTGTTTTTTAGAAATTAAATACGTCATCGGAAATCCTCCAGAAAGTATAATTTCTAAACCAATTTTTAAATGATTTAACAAATGGAAAGACGGGATTTAATAAAAGAAGAAATTGAACAATTTGGTAGAGTATTGGGTATGATTATTGCAGATTTCATAGGATTAAAAGCAAGAGGTGAAGTAACACAAGGAATTGAAATTTCAAAAAAAGAATTAAAGGAAGAATTAAATATTGATATAGACAAGCTAATTGATTTATCAAATAATGAGTTAATTAAATATTTTAAAGACCATAAATTAACAGCCGAACACATTGAACTCATTGCTGACTATCTATTTAAAATAACAGAAAGTTATACTTCAGCAGGAAAACAAGAAACAAAAAAATATCTGGAAAAAGTTTTGTATTTATATGATATGGCTGATGTATTTTCTCAAACAATATCTTTTGACAGAATAAATAAGAAATCGAGAGCTGAAAACGCACTACAATAGTTCTTTGCTTAATTCGGATTTTGATAACAGACTTAATAATTGGACAATTTAGATAAACGCATCTTCATTCCACATTAAGCATAACTCCGAGTTGAGTTAAATAATCGATCAATATTTGTATAGGGGGCAAAAAAGGGTTCCTTAAAATATTCTCAAAGTTGTATGATATTAACACACTTAGTTTTCCATTATTAATAAAATATTTCTTCTCATAAAATCAGGGTGGAATAAGGATTCGTTCATTCAATATTTTGAAAATGGAGTGCAAGCTTCGAAAACTAGTTTTGATACCAACAATTTTTATCTGAAAGCCGGGATTCGAATTGCTCTTTAAATTTAAATTTATTGAATAAAATATTCTCCTATTTTCGTCAGTACCAAATTCTTATTATTCCAAGGAATTGAATATCTTTGCGGATTCAATTGGGAGTTTATAATTATTAATTACGAATAGATAAAAAAACCTTTCGTAAATTGTAATTTACAATTCGTAATTAATTATTTCTTAATTCGTTATTGATAAGATGAAGAACATACGTAATTTTTGTATCATAGCCCATATCGACCATGGGAAAAGTACTCTGGCCGACCGCTTGCTGGACGTAACCAATACCATTCCCGATCGTGAGAAACAAGCTCAGGTATTGGATGATATGGATTTGGAACGCGAACGTGGTATT
The DNA here is from genome assembly GCA_016760525.1 of Labilibaculum sp. Classification (GTDB taxonomy): domain Bacteria; phylum Bacteroidota; class Bacteroidia; order Bacteroidales; family Marinifilaceae; genus Labilibaculum. Next base: position 13,760 of record JAESUW010000008.1, on the reverse strand, counting down.
ACCATTAAAAGTCATGCCATACAGATGGATTATGAGCAGGATGGTGAGAAGTATGTATTAAATTTAATTGACACTCCTGGTCATGTCGATTTTTCTTACGAGGTTTCACGATCAATTGCTGCCTGCGAAGGTGCTTTGTTGATTGTTGATGCGACTCAGGGAATTCAAGCTCAAACCATTTCCAACTTGTATTTGGCCATTGAGAATGATTTAGAGATTATTCCTATTCTAAATAAAATAGATTTACCCAATGCAAATCCCGAAGATGTAAAAGAGCAGATTGTGGATTTGCTAGGATGCGGTATAGATGATATTCTTTCGGCCAGTGGTAAAACAGGCGAAGGAGTACCTGAAATATTAGAGGCTGTTGTAGCACGTGTTCCTGCTCCTACAGGTGATCCGGAAGCTCCTTTACAAGCGCTTATTTTCGATTCAGAATATAATTCTTTTAGAGGAATTATTGCTTATATCCGTGTGATGAACGGGGAAATTAAGAAAGGTGATACGGTTAAGTTTGTAAATACTGGTAAGGAATATCAAGCAGATGAAATTGGTGTGTTGAGATTAAATCAAGAACCAAGGAAATCACTTAAAACTGGAGATGTAGGATATATTATTTCAGGTATTAAAACATCCACAGAAGTTAAAGTTGGAGATACGGTAACACAAAAAGATAATCCGTGTAGTGTAGGAATCGATGGTTTTTCGGAAGTTAAGCCAATGGTATTTGCCGGAGTTTATCCTATCGATTCGGAAGATTACGAAGATTTGCGTGCTTCTATGGAAAAATTGAAGTTGAATGATGCTTCTCTTACTTTTGAGCCGGAATCGTCTATGGCACTTGGTTTTGGTTTCCGTTGTGGATTTCTTGGACTTTTGCACATGGAAATTATTCAGGAGCGTTTGGATCGGGAGTTCAATATGAATGTAATTACTACAGTTCCCAATGTTTCCTATGTTGCACATACCAATAAAGGGGATAAATTCGAAATGCATAATCCATCGGATATGCCAGACCCTAATTCTTTGGATTTTATTGAGGAGCCATATATTAAAGCACAAATTATTACGAAGTCGGAATATACCGGTACATTAATGAATCTTTGCATGAGCAAACGAGGAATTATGACCAATCAGCTATACTTAACCAGTGATAGAGTAGAGTTAACCTACGAAATGCCATTGGGAGAAATTGTATTTGATTTTTACGACAAACTAAAAAGTATTTCAAAAGGATACGCTTCTTTCGATTATTTTTTAATTGGCGTTCGACCAGCTAAATTGGTTAAGCTGGATATTCTTTTAAATGGTGAAGGCGTAGATGCTTTATCTACTTTAATTCACTTTGATAATGCTCAGTCATTTGGACGTCGAATGTGCGAGAAATTGAAGGAATTAATTCCTCGTCAGCAATTTGATATTGCCATTCAGGGAGCAATTGGAGCCAAAATTATTTCTCGCGAAACAGTAAAAGCCGTTCGTAAAGATGTTACGGCTAAATGTTATGGTGGCGATATCACGCGTAAGCGCAAGCTTTTAGAGAAGCAAAAGAAAGGAAAGAAAAAGATGAAGCAAATCGGTAATGTGGAAGTACCTCAAAAAGCTTTCCTGGCTGTTTTAAAATTAGATTAAGAAGACAAGACAGAATAATAAGTTTCTGTCAGACATATAGATATTTAAAGCTGTTCGATTATTTCGGACAGCTTTTTTTTTGCTCTTTATCCGTGTTTATCTTTTTTTTCATAAGTAATCTGTGTTCTATTTTAACTGATTGAAAAATTGCGCTATGCTGTAAGTGTAACCGCATTTAGATGTTGGTATAATTTCGTTCTGCATCGCTTTAACTCCCCCTAATTAGCCATCATTATACATCGATGATGCTTTGTTTGTTAGCTCCAGAGGAGCAGTATTATGGTAGCCCAATAGCCAAAGCAAACAAAAGTGCCATCGGCACGATAGTATTTTCTTACAGAGATAGAATTTAGCTGCAAATTGTAAAGTTGCGTAGCATTTTTGAGAGGCTCAACTTCAGGTTCTCGTTTTATTTTTTCTGGATACTTTAAGTTTTTCTTAACTCTTTTTAGCTAAAGCTTAACTGCCTTTGTTTAAGTAGTATCGTAATTTTGATTGTAGAAATTATTAATTCAACTTAAAAGATAGGTTATGAAACGATTATCACTTTATTTATTATTGGTTTGTTTTGCAGTATTTGCGACCCGGACTTCTTCTGCTCAAAAGAAAAAAGAAAAAGATGAAAAGTATGAAGTGCATGTAAAGGTTAAGCTTATTGAGGATGGCAAAGAAACAATTATTGATACTGTCTTTTATGAAGCAGCTGGTCACGATAGAATCATTGAAATGATGGAACTGAAGGGGATGTCAGATTCTGTTATGAAAAAGCATCATATCTTTTTTTCTAAAAATGGTGATCATCATGGTAAGCATAAAAAGATAGTGAAGACAATTCATGTGTCATCTGATGGGGAGGAATATAGTCATAGTGATGCCGAAATGAGAATTTTTAAGAAATTCAAGTTTTCGGATAAGGATGGAAATGTATTTTTCCATTCTGGAGATTCATGTTTGAAGAAAGATATACAAATTGAAATGTTACACGGAGGCGGTCATAAAATGCATATAATTGAATCTCATGGTAAAAAAGGAGCGAAAGTGATTATTCTCAACAACTCTGAAAATATTGAAATAACGGAAGAGGATGGCTACAAAATCATAAAAATTAAAACGTCTGGTGATGATAGGCATTGGATAGAAAAAGGGGATGAGCTTGAAGTTACAGTAGAAGTAGAGGTGGACGATAAGGATGGTAAGAAAGTGAAGAAAATCAAAAGAAAGAAGAAAAGGGAATAAACGATAATTGGAACAAAATAAAAATGCCTCGATATCAACCGAGGCATTTTTTATATCAGATTAATCTTTACTTCTTTTTCTTTCTGTAGTCAAGACCCAATTCAATCATTTGAGCTTCGGCAACTGGCGATGGAGAATCGATCATCACATCGCGGCCCGAATTGTTTTTAGGGAATGCGATAACGTCTCTGATTGATTCAATACCTGCAAACATGGATGCCAAACGGTCAAATCCAAAAGCGATTCCGCCGTGTGGTGGTGCACCATATTTAAATGCATCCATTAAGAAACCAAACTGAGCTTGTGCTTCTTCATCGGTAAAACCAAGATGTTTGAACATTTGTGCCTGAATATCGGTATCGTGAATACGAATAGAACCGCCGCCTATTTCAACACCATTAATTACCAAATCGTAAGCATTGGCACGAACTTTACCCGGATCAGTTTCCAACATATGGAAATCTTCTTGTTTAGGTGAAGTAAACGGATGGTGCATGGCATGGAAACGCTCAGAATCTTCGTCCCATTCTAAAAGAGGGAAATCAACAACCCAAAGAGGAGCATAAACATTCTTATTGCGCAAGCCTAACCGATTACCCATTTCCAAACGTAATTCGCTTAATTGTGGTAAAGTTTTGGCTTTTTCGCCAACTAAAACTAAAATTAAATCGCCTGGTTTAGCCTTACAAGCTTCGGCCCATTTTTGCAATTGCTCAGCTCCGTAAAACTTATCAACCGATGATTTAAATGAACCATCTTCGTTGTATCTTAGGTAAACCATTCCTTTTGCTCCAATCTGTGGTTTTCTTACAAAATCAGTAAGAGCATCTAATTGTTTACGAGTATAGGTAGCACATCCGGTAGCACAAATAGCTCCGATATATTCTGCTTCATCAAAAATTGTAAAGCCATTTCCCTTAGCAATTACGCTTAGGTCAACAAACTTCATATCAAAACGGATATCCGGCTTATCGTTACCATAAAATTCCATCGCATCGGCATAATCCAATCTTGGGAATTTGTAATCGATAGTTACATTCTTCAATTTATTGAATAAATGCTTGGTCAATCCTTCAAAAGTATAGGAGGAATGGAATAATCTCAGAAAATTAGAAAAGAGTGTCCAAAATTGAGGACACCCTTTAATTTTTTCAGTTTTTTATGCAGAGGTTCATTAAATACTCGCTTTACGCTGATTATTAAATGTTATATCGATTACGTTATTCAGTGTAAGTAGTTAGCAATAAAAGTAGTATTGCTAACACTAACTACATCTAAATTCTAATTGCAACAGCATTTAGATGTTAATTTTTAAATAGTTTACCTGAACTGATGTATTTAATTTTACCAAATTTCTCTAGTTTTTTCATATCAATCAATTTCTTATTGCCCACAATTGCAATAGCAATTGGTTTATTTTGGATATGACTTTTGTAAAAAGTCATTATATCTTCAAAAGACATATCATTATAACATAAAATAGATTGCTTAATTGGATCCTCAGTAAAACCAATTTTCTCCCAAGATTCGATAACCTGACTTAATCTGCGAAAGCTTGGACGATTACTTGCACTTGCTTGTTTAAGGTACTTTTTCAGATTATCCATTCGTTCCGGCTTTTGTGGTAGATCCTTTAATAATTTTACAAATTCCTCCAAAGCATCAGAAGTTTTATCTGCTTGCACTCCAATAAAACCTCCTAAATAAGAAGGATTATCAGATAATGCAGGGGTCGAATAGTTGGCATATGCCGTATATGCAAAGGAACGTAGTTCTCGTAATTCCTGCAATACGATACCATTAAATCCTCCACTAAAATACTGATTGAATGCATCAATATATGGACGTTCTTCCAAATTATAGTTTGACCCATTCAACATTAGGAAAACATCACTTTGTCTTGCATCTTTATTATTTAGAAAATAAATAATATTTTCATTTTGCACTTTCACGGGTCTAATATATGGCGATTTAGAATCACTAAGTCCTGATGGAAATGCTAAATTATTAGTCAATATCTCCCTTACCTCATCAAATGATTTTTGTCCTGTATAATGAACGGAAGTTTCGTATTGTGTCGCTTTTATAAAGTCTGCGGCTAGAGATGATTGGGTTAACTCAAGAAGTTCTACTTTTGTTAGTCTTGTTAATGAAGGAGAATTCTTACCATAATACAAAAACTCCTGAAGAGCTTCGGCTTGAGATTCCTTATTATTTTTTTCAATGCGTCTGGAACCAACCATACTTCCAAGTAAACTATTCATCTGTTTATCATCTAAAGCTGGTAAAATATAAGTTTTAGATAATAATTTACATGCTTGTGCCAGATTTTCCTCTTTTCCTTGCAATTGCACATAAGTGTAACTTTCACTATTATAAAAATTACAAGAACATGAAATTTTACTAAACTCCTTTTTTAATTCATGTGGCGTAAATTCCGCCATTATACCGGCCTTATTCATCAAATTCGTAGCAAGTCCGATGGTTGGTATTTCATTACTCCCAGCTCCATACTTAAGTGTTAAGGTGAAAATTTCATTTTTAGGATTCTTTGCGTAGAACATATTCACTTTATCTCCTAATTTTTCACGTCTAACATCTTTGGTAAAATCCAAATACTTTACTTCATCTGCTGTAAAACCTATTTGATTTATTTTATCAAAAAAATTAGATATTTCTCCATGAGCAGGTTCAATAGGATCCAATTCTGGTTTTGTAAGTTTATCCTTCTTAGGCTTTCCCAGATCAGAAAAAACTGCAAGATAATTATCTCCAAAATACTTGTTAGCAACTTCAATAATTCTCTCTTTAGTAATACTTTTTACATCAGTCTTGTAATTATTGAAATCTTCCAAAGTCTGATTACCAGCAAAAACGGATGTTAAAATTCTTCCTGTCGAAATATTGGATTCAATTGCTAAATCGTACTCCCGACACATATTATCTTTTATTGCTTCTAAGACCCAATCTTCGAAATCACCAGCATTTAATTTATCTATTCCTTTAAATATTAATTTCTCATTTGAACTTAGAGATGTATATATTAATTGATTAAAATCAAATGTTGGAACAGCAATAAATTGAATTAATCCATCCTCAGTTTTAGCACTTAGATTAACACTAACGCTTTGTATGTCTCCTTCAATAACATATTTATCCAAAATCCCGGTTTGATTCGAATTAGATAAAAGCATACATGCTATTTCAATTGCTGTTTCGTCCTCATGGTTAGTTGGTACTGCAGGAAACCCCCATAATGCGACAGGGAAAGGAGTAAGTTTTAGTTTTACCTTTTTTTTACCTTTAATTTCGGACATTACCATTGGTGTTTTCTCAGGTACTGGTTTTGACTCCCATTTTCCAAATGTTTCACTTATCAATCCCTTAACATCTTCCGAATTAAAATCTCCTGAAAGAATCAGAGCCATATTTTTCGGCACATAATATTTATAATACTGATCGATTAATTTGCTTAAACAAGGAGTTTTTAAATGTTCCGAGAATCCTAGAATTGGGCGTCCATAAGGATGTTTTTCACCATAATAAGCTTGATTGAATTGCTCAAATAAAACTGAAAAAGGAGAATCTGAATACATGTTTTTTTCCTCGTAAACAGTTTCCAATTCGGCTTGGAATCCCCTAAATACAGGATTTATAAATCGATGAGAATACAATTCTAACCAAGCTTGCATTTGCCCGGATGGAAAAATATTAAAATACTGGGTCATATCATAACCAGTACTTGCATTTAAGCTTGTGCCTCCCATTGATTGTACTATATTACTAAACTCATTAGCAATTGTGTACTTACCTGCTTCAATGGATTCTTTATTGATTTCTTTCTGAATCTGCTTAGCTTCTTCAGCTGAAGTTGAAGCTAAATCATCGTAAAGAGATATTATCTTGTCGTAATGTACCTTCTCCGCTTCCCAGTTTGTAGTCCCCAATTCAGTGGTTCCTTTAAACATTACATGCTCCAGATAATGAGCTAAACCTGTTGCATCTGCCGGATCATCTTTTGAACCTGATTTTACTACAACACACCCAAATACAGAAGATTGCAGGTGATCTTCATTTAAAATGACTGTTAAGCCATTTTTTAATTTATAACTTGAGGTTTGTGCCATCAGATTCATAGAAAAAATCATTAGCACAAAGCCTACTAAAGCTTTTTTTTGCATAACACTATTTTTTAGATTATACTTTTGATTTGATAAGTACTATAATTGACTATTTATAAATCAGGGACTATCAAAAAGATAGCCCCCAACTTTATTTGTAACCTGAATATAGATTAATCAATATAAGGATTATTTTGAATCTCATTTTGAGGAATCATAAAAGTTAATTTATCATCATCATAAGAGAATGATCCATTAACCTGAGTATGACCAACTCTGGTAATGGTAGCTTTATTACGCTTCATAGCAAGATAGCTTTTCCCTTCTCCCCACATTTCAATTCTCCACTGAAGATAAATTTCATCTTTCAAAGTAGTGCCAGATAATCCATCTACATAAGTAATATCTGTGTCACGTTCAGAAAGAAGATCTGTAAGAATGTTTTTCGCTTCTATATCCTTATTGTCGTTGGCATAAGCTTCTGCCAAAATCAGATACATCTCCTCTATACGCATATACACATAATCAGTGGTTACCTCTCGTTGTCCGCCAATGCTTCGCTCCGGATCGTAGAATTTCCAAATTGGAATGTAATTTCCATCACCATAACCATCAACAAACTGAGCTTTACGACCATCGGTTGCTGGTATTTTAGCATATAAACCTTCATCCATAGATTTTGCATCACCTGCCCATGCGTAACTATATGTAAATAAGTCAATCTGCCCCCACCAGGAAACAAGATCCAAGCCATTGTCCAAGGTCAAATCAACACCCCACATCCATCCCGGAGCAGCAATATTATTAAAGCCATCAGAAGTCAATTCATCCATAGGTAAAAGAGGAAAACCTCCATTATCAATAACATCTTTAGCATTAGAAATTGCTGTAGTATAATCTTCTGTTGTTAATGCAACATACGCCAATAAACCTTTTGCTACATATTTGTCCACCTCATTTTTCGCAGACCGCGAAAAATCATCCAATAAAGAAATAGCATCTGTTAAATCGCTCTTCATTAAGGCATAAACATCAGAGGTAGTTGATAGTGGTTGTGATTCTTGCTCCAAGCTAGTGTAAATAGGTAAAATAGCAGTTGCAGGATCATATTTGTTCGCAAACAAATTAGCCAAATAAAAATAAGCATATGCTCTCATTGCTTTGGCTTGCCCCATGTAGTGCTTGGCCTCTGTTAGTTCGGGAATCACATCGTTTCCACCTAAACCATCAATCACCAAATTGCAACCATTTATAATTCGATAATAATACCTCCATGGTTTATAATTTTCATTGGTTGTAAAATCAATAGTTGTCGTCATTTTGGCTATCCCTGAGTACCAACCATAATTATATCCCGCTAATTCCATATCTCCACAAAGCATGTCCATATAAATGTCATATCCCTTCTGACCAAAATCATCATGATCTAGATCTGTTCCACCTGTTCCTGGGTCAAACATCATGGTATAAATACCCGAGATATTTGCAGACTGTAAGTCTGGATTCGTTTTACTAGCTTCAGTAATTTGATCAGCCGAAATAAACTCAGTCGGTTCTGTATCTAAATAGTCGCTTTCACAGGAGCCCAAGGATAAAACACCCAAGAACAATCCAAGTATCAAAAATATTTTAAATTTTTTCATAATTTTTACTAATTAAAATTGAATTCTCAAACCTGCAGTAATTGTTGACAATGGGGAATATCTGTAAGTACTCGATGATCCGGTTTCTGAAGATGAAGGATCAAATCCTTTTCTTGCCGATTTTACCCAAAGATTATCTCCGGATACCCAAACATTAGCCTTTTCAAGACCAATATTATTAATCCATCGTTCAGGAAGATTATAACCTAACCTGATATTATTTAGTGCTAAATAATCATTACTGGTTATGAATCTACTAGAAGTAGAATTCACTCTGGTGTCTTCTCCTGCAGATAAGCGAGGTACGTCAGTTACATCACCTGCAGACTGCCACCTATTCAAGATATCCTTATGCCAGTTATTTCCACCCGGTTCGGTATTACTCATTAAGCCTGCATATATATAGTCGTAAGAGTCTCCGCCTAAACTGTAAATAAATTGTGCACTCAACTCAAAGCCTTTGTATTTAGCCTCTAATCTGAATGCACCTTGCACATCAGGGAATGGAGATTTGTTGATGTATTTTTCTGTAGCATCAGCATATACGGTTGTTGTTTCCTTTCCTATAGTTCCAATATTACCTTTATTAGCAGCCAAATAATCAGCCATTGAACTAATGTATTCTACTGTACCATTTCCTGTTTCATTGAAATATCTGTACCAGGTAGATTGTCCTGTCGCAGCATCAACGCCGGCATATTCTCTTACGTAGATATCGAAAATAGAGTGACCTGCCGAACGACCATAAATTCCATCCTGATCCAACACTTTAGGCTTACCTGTTGATGGCTCAATTGGCATTCTTTTAATTTCATTTTTAGCCATTGCCCCGTTAAGAGATAAATCCAATTTGAAATCATTAGTGTTTACGATATGCGCTATAACATCAAATTCAAAACCTGAATTTTCCATTTCACCATCATTCACCGTAATAATAGCATACCCTAAAGAAGGAGAAACTCTTCTGTCAAAAATCAAATCATCAGTTTTCTTAACGTAGTAATCAAAAGAAGCCTCAAGAACTTCACCAATACTAAATTCAGTACCAACCTGCATTTGTATTGTTTTCTCCCAAGTCAAATCAGGATTTCCTTTTGTATTAAAAGAAAATGAAAGTTGATCATTTAAGTTATTTACATTGTACAAATCTTCTCCAGGATAAAATCCTCCACCATCTTGTTCTCCAATCCAACCATAACTAGCTTTCAGTTTTAGGTCTTTAACCCATGAAACACCAGACATGAAGTTTTCTCTTGACATCATCCATGCTGCACCAATAGATCCAAAAGTTCCCCATTTTTCATTTTTGAATCGAGATGATCCATCACGACGGGCAACCAAATGGATGAAATATTTCTCATCGTAATCATACTTAATTTGTCCAAAGAAACTTTCTATGGCATAATCATTAATGTATGAACTTGAAGGAGACGAAACTACAGCATTGTTGAGTTCTAAACCTGTCGGATTAGCAAGGTTTGATTTAAAAGCACTTAAATACTTGTACTCATAAGATGAATTTTCATGAGCAACAAAAGCATCCAAATTGTGCAAACCAAATGAATTCTGATAGCTTAACATGCTTAGCCATGTATAAGAGAAAATATTTGTTTTCACCTTATAAATACTACCATTTTGCTTTGCAGAGCCACCGTAATAGGGGTTTCCAAGGTTATCCCTGTCAGAAGTATTGTAAACAAGTCCTAAACGTGTAGTAAGTTTAAAATGCTTAAGAAATTTTGCCTCTAACATACTATTACCAGAAGTTTCATGGTTAGTAAATTGATTAATATCTAACTGAGTTACACTAACAGGGTTAGCCAAAGATCCAAATCCTCTGGTACCTGTGCCAACGCCCCCTCCAAAATCATACTGATTACCACCAAGAATTGCATCCGGAACTAAATCCCCATCAATATCTCGTAAATAAACAGGATAAATTGGAGGAATATTAGCAACAAACCAAAACCCACTGTTCGAGTCTGAGGTTTGCCCTGCAGAATTTTGTTTTGAATAAGAGTAAGCAATATTCATAGAACCTTTTAGCCAAGGTTTTACTTCATGGGTTACATTTACACGACCAGTATAGCGTTTAAAATCAGAATTAATATAATAACCTTCATCATCAAGGAATCCGAAAGAAGTATAATAGGTTGTTTTATCAGCACCTCCACTCAGTTTCACATTAATCTCTTTTCTTGTAGAATTATCAAACATGTGATCTTCCCAATCCTGAGGGGTATACTTGCGAGTGATTCCAGAGTTAAATTGACCAGTTGCAGAATTAATCAACTGATCTCCATCAGCATTCCACATGTTATAGAAAGGTGAAATGCCAACTCCTTGCTGAAATAAATTAGTATTGGCATATCCAGCAGGATCTGTTTCGCCAAGAATAGAACCTTTATTTTTCAAACCCTCCCAGGTAAGTTCTGTATAAAGTTCTGGAGAAGAAATTACATCATATTCCGGAAGTAACTTCATATTCACTCCAAACTTGCTTTCAACCTCAATCCGGGAGACTCCGGCTTTCCCTTTTTTGGTAGTAAGAACAATAACACCATTAGCTCCTCTTGATCCATAAATTGCAGTTGCAGAAGCATCCTTTAATACCGTTGTGGAAGCAATATCTGAAGGGTTAATAGAGTTGATATTTCCATCGTATGGTACACCATCCACAATATATAATGGACTCCTGTTTCCATTTACAGAACCAATTCCACGAATACGTATGGTAGCTGTTGTTCCTGGTTGCCCCGAAGTGTTAATTACCCGAACTCCGGCAACCTCACCGGCCAATGCCTGAGAAATGTCAGCGGTACTTTTCGCTGCAAGTCTATCTGAACTAATTTGCTTGGCTGTACCTGTAAAAGATTTTTTGGTTGTTGTACTATAACCAACAATTAAAACTTCATCAACCCCAATTGACTCAGATTTTAAAATAACATCAATTGTTGAAGAGTTTATTACAACCTCTTGAACAGTCATCCCAACAAAAGAGAAAACAAGGCTTTTTCCTTTCTCTGGTACATTTAGAGAATATTTCCCATTCAAATCTGTAGTGGTTCCAATAGTGGTACCTTTAACCATCACCGAAACTCCGGGAATAGATAGTCCATCGTCGGCTGAGGTTACTACTCCGGAAACTTGTCGGCTTTGAGCAAAAACATTTTGTAATCCTATAAATGCTAGAATTACAGATAAATAAATTAATTTTTTCATAAAAAATGTTTTATGGTTAGTAATAATAATTATTACCAAAAGAGATCCCCCCCTTTTAGTGGTTAACGATTTCAGGATTAAAAAAAGGAGAGGTATACCATTAACCACAATGCACCACCTCTCCTTAACTAACTAAAAGTTTATTTTACTAAAAAATGTAGTATCGGGTATCCAACTACACACATTAGCCATAAGAAATTATTTTTATGAATTGACTATAGGATTTTTATTTATTCACTTCTATATTTTCAGAAGTTCAAAACAGATGTTATTTCTCCACTTGTTCGTATACAAAGAAATATTGATAATATTCTCCCTCTATAATGGCGACACTTTACAACAAGTCAATAGTGAACTTTAACATCTAAATGTTTTATTCCTAATCATAAAAACATTGCTAAGTTCAGTATTTAATAATGTTGAATTCTTGAACTAATTCAAATAATCGCGTTGTTTGTGTGTTTTTAAGGCGGAAAATCACTCACAGAAAGCTCATGTCTCCAAACTCTTTTGTTATCTATCTATAAGTTCAATAGGGTGTAGCGGATATCAATTCATGCTTAAAACCACTTACGAACAACACTCCGTTTGTTAATAAATTTTAAACATATCGGTATCAGACCTGTGTGATTTTATCTTGGAGAATAGGGCAAAAGAATACTGACTTTCCCCCCATTTTTTTACTGCACTCTGTTATTTTCTTTTCAATTTACTTAACCATTCTTGAGTAATCCCCATAAATTCAGCAATATACTTCGAAGGGATTTGTTGTATAATCTGGGGGTAATTGGTTATTAGATAGGAATAAAATTTATCAGCAGGCAAAATAGTCAGTTTACTTCTCAGCTTTATTTCTGAAGTTAATGCAGAAGTTAAACCTGCGAAACAAAGTTGATTGATAAATGAGTTGTTTTCAATCAATTCATTAACAGCAGAACGTTTAAACACAATAACCTCAGATTGACGAACTGCTTTTAGCTTGTATTTCGACTTTGTATTGTAAAAATAGCTTTCCACCGAAGTCATAAACGAATGAAATGAATCAATGTGGAAATTAATTGTTCGCTCAATAGCCAACTCCTCTTCAAAATACTGGCAAACAAAAGCTCCATTAATAACCCAAAAAATCTCGGTGCAATATTCGCCAATATCAACTACATTTTGTTGATTTTTAATCTTCCTAAATTCTCCTAAATCAAAAATATTCTCACGAATTTCTTCAGGCAAATCAGCCAATGAAAAATGCTGATTGCCAAAAAATGTGACATCCTGAAACTTTAATATTTCATTACCTGCTAACCGCATTTCATCAAATAAGATATTAATGTAGAAGCCTGAAATACTAAGCATTATAGCTTGCTTTTCAATCAAAACTGTATAATCAGAAGAAACTTAAGTATACACCTATAACTATTAATTACAGGGGTTGTATTATTTTTTTTAATACCAACGCCTTATTTCGTCATCCAAAACACTCATGGCAAAATCCGAATTACAAACAGAATAATCCGACAAGACTCACTTAAATATCATAAAAATGGTAGGTGGCTTTAATAGCAAGATGGAAAATCTTAATTACGGTTTTCTTTTGGCTCATTAAATAAATGAAACTCAATATTACGTGAAAAAAATTACTGCCAAATTTGTTGATTCTCTTAATTCTTTGTCTAGTTACTCTAAATATTATGTTGTAGATTAATCATCTACAGTAAGATTAATCCAAGAAATAGAAAAGCGATAAATTAACTCTTCATAAGCAATGCCAATACAAACCAGCTTAACAACAATGCTTTACCTTCCAACTACCCTAACTCTTAAAATCAAGTAATTCACTCAACTTCACGCTATAAAACACATTATTAATTATCTTCTAATTTGAGTATTTTTTGATATATAATTATTGAAT
>JAESUW010000138.1 GCA_016760525.1 Labilibaculum sp. | reverse complement strand
AAGCGGCTTGTAGATTGAATTCCATTGGAACAAATATTTTTTATACACTGAATAAGAAAAGCTACAAAGCCAAATTTTCACTTTCCGATGAATTTCTTTTTGATGTGTTGCCACGTCCTGTTATCAACGGAAATCCTAAAGAAATATTAAAAACCCCAATGCAGTGTATGATTTCAACAAAAATCGCAGAAGAAATTGGTGGCGATGTAGTTGGCAAAACAATCTCATTAAAACGATATCCTGATAAAGAATTAACTATTGCAGGTATTTTTGAAGCCTTACCCGAAAATACAAACTATGAATACGATGTGCTCATTTCTATGGTTTCCACCAAACATTTTTTTTCTTGGGATGGATCGACCAATTGGTTGGGCAACGACCGGTATTTTGCATGTGTGAAACTAGAACCTGATATTAAGCCCGAAACACTTGCCCCTGCTGTTCGAAAAATGCAGATAAAATATCAGGATATTGAAAAATTAGAAGAAGAACAAGGTGGTCTTGTTTTAAACTACACGTTTAAACCAATCAGGAACATACATGTTGATAATAAGAAGGATATGATAATTATTCTTAGCACTATCGCAATTACAGTTCTGTTTGTTTCGCTAATGAATTACATCCTTCTAACATTAAGTGCACTGGTAAACCGTGCTAAATCTTCGGCTATTCACAAAACTTGTGGTGCCAAAGCATACAATCTTCAGCAATTGATATTTACCGAAACTTTTCTGCTGTTTTTTATTTCGATAATAGGAGCTGTTCTAATCATATTTGCCTTAAAACCAATGGCCGAATCTCAGCTGCAACACAGTTTAATTTCCATTTTAAATCCTTATGTAATATGGCCATTATTGGCTATAATTACAGTATTAATAGTAGGAACCAGCTATCTGCCCGGACGTTTTTTTTTCCGCATTCCGGTGGCAACTGCTTTTCGTAATTATAAACAGAAAAAGAACAACTGGAAACTGGCATTACTCTCTGTCCAGTTTATTGGGGCGTCGTTTATTCTTACACTAATGATTATTGTTAGCATGCAATTTAGCAACATGAAAAATGCCGATCATGGATATCGTACCAAGGGCGTTTATTATGGCTCAACAACAGGAATGGATGGGAATAAAATATCTACTGTTTTAAATGAATTAAGAACTATGCCCGAAGTAGAAACTGTAGGATTGGGTACAAATCTGCCAATAAATGGCGCTCCTGGAAATAATATTTCTTCTCTCGATGGGAAAACAGACTTATTTAATGTTGCCGATTTTTATCAGGTAGATGAGAATTACCTTTCAATTTTGAATATTCAAGTTTCGAAAGGACATACTTTTTCGCCTAAAACTGCGACAACAAACGATTTACTAATAAGCGAAAAAGGAGCCACACTTTTAAAATTAAACAACGGATGGAACGATGGAGTAGTGGGGAAACAAGTAGAGATAAGTGAACATGGAGCCACAACCATTTGTGGTGTTTTTCCTGATTTTATTATAAATTCTATGGCAGATCCAGATTTGCGTCCTGCGGTATTTTTTTATCTGCCGGAAGAAAAATTCGAAAAGGAAAAAATAGCAAGACCTTCTACTTCATTTAAAATTTTGATAAAAGTACATGACAGAGCAGAAGCCGGTATGTTAAAAAAAATAACAGCTGCATTTAATTTGGGTATGCCTCAAAACGATGCAGTTATTAAAAGTCTTGATGCCGAACTTCAATACAATTATGCTTCTGAACAAGGTTTCCGAAATGCCATGATGGCCGGGAATGCTGTCATTTTATTAATTACCATTATTGGTTTGTTGGGATATACCAGTAATGAAGTTAACAGACGCCGTAAAGAATTGGCAATACGAAGAATAAGTGGCGCAAAACTATCTGATATTCTGCGTGTTTTTATTCTCGATTTGGAATACATAGCCGTTCCTTCGGTTCTGGTGGGCTTAGTAGGTGCATGGTTTACTGCGACTCGATGGATGCAGAATTTTGCTCATAAAATTCCACTTCACTGGGGAATATTTGTTCTTTGCAGCCTTACAATCCTTCTTTTAGTTGCATTTATTGCAGCACTAAATTATTCACGTGCAGCAACGAGAAATCCGGTGGAGAGTTTGAGGTATGAGTAAAAACTATTTGTCCTAAACTTTAAGGCAATGCAATTAAGAATCCTCGGGTTGAAACCCGAGGCAATGAATGTCGCCTAATGCAGTAGGTAAACCATCGCATTAAATAAAAGAATAATAAAAAACACCTAACAAATCATTTTACTCTCTGCTTTAGCGAAGCGATTTGAAAACCTACTTTTGTTCGGGCAACTAATCGGTATTATTAATTTTCTTATACCAAGTAATATCATCGCCCTGAAACTTAAATTCCCCAACCAACTGTAGGCCTAGCTTGTCCAGTACTCGTTGCGATTTCAGATTGCTAAGTAAGGTCATACTGTAAATTTCGGGGATTTCAAGCTCAGTAAAAGCGTAGTGAATAGCGGCCTTTGTAGCTTCGGTAATATATCCTTTCCCCCAATACTTGCGCAACAATCGAAATTTTAAATTATAAAAATTTCTCTGACCATTTTGATTTTCCTTTTCAAATTTAAAACCAGTCCAACCAATAAACCGATCCGATTCTTTTTCAACAATTGCCCAGCGACCAATGCCAATTCTCTTATACTGATCCCTAATCGATTCAATCATCTTCTTACTCTCGTTGATATTACGAATGGGTTTTCGCCCTAAAAATTTATAAACCTCAGCATCCGAGTCCATCTCAAACATACTCTCGTCATCAGTTGGTAATATTTCCCGTAGATATAATCTTTCTGTTTCAAACAATATTTTCATTCTTACCTCTCTTTCGTACATTAAAAAAAATCTGTCTTTTTAATCTCGCACATATCTGTCAATTGTGCAAATTTTTCAGACTCAAAATCTTTATTTAGTTTAAATTACATCAAAATTTAACTGTAGGATAACAAATCCTATTTTTAAATCTTAAAAATAAATGCAAAAAACGACGACCCAATTGGATCGTCGCTCTACACATTTTCTGAAAACTGATATTTAAACTTGTATTTTACGTGGAACTTTCATTAATCTTACTTCTTTAAATTACTGCTAAAAAACTTAGGTTTAATTACCAACATAACCCACGCCCAACTTTGACTGTCGGCAGCTAAATCTTCCGACAAGTTTTTTAATTCGTACATACCATCGGCTGCAAACATATGAGAATAGCCTGCCTTAACTGTGTATGTTTTAAATTTCTTAGAAAATACAATATCTACTTCGGTGCCTAAGGCATTTTCTCCACTTGGTAAATCCTGTTCTCCTGAGAAATTTAATACTTTAACTAACAAGCTGGAGTTATTGCCAAGATTAAAATTAGCACTAGCATGAATATCAATTAAGCCAACAGAATTTGCATGATTCCCAACATAGAAATAATCCATGAAACCATTAAATTTATGATTGGTTCCGTATAATGGGAAGAAAGCTCCGGTTTTTCCTGCACTTTCATCATTCCCACTTATTATTTCAGCACCCAAACCTAAACTTATTTTTTTCGAAGCTTTAAAACTAAAGTCTAAACTTGCCAAATAAGCACCTTTTACATCTATTTCGCCTTGTCTTTCTCCTGTTTGAAGATAAAGATTGGCAGCAGCTCCAAATTTTCCCTTTTTATAATCCAGATGCGTACCAATAGTCTGCAAGTTGCTTACACCATCGCCTTCTTCGGCGTTATCTGCATTAAAATTCTGAAACCCATTGTTCAGCAATAATAAACTTGCCGATAATTCTTTTCCTTTTGTTTTTAAATAAGCATACTGCATGGTTTTATAAGAAAAAAAGCCTTTTGTGTTATAAGCATTTCCGGAATTAACATAGCCTGTTGCATGGTCGTAATCTTGGTTGTAAGCCAAACCCACATCTATAATTAATTTATCTTTTTTGTATTTTAATACCACAGCATCATGGTTTCGTGCCTGTTGAGCCCAATTTACAGCACCTAAAATACGTTGGTCGTCATAAACCAAAGTTTGTCTACCAATTTTTGTCGAAAAATGATCAGAAAGTTTCACATCTGCCCAGGCCTCAAAAATAGCAAACGAATTGTTTTCGTCATCGGGTCTAAGCTGTCTGTTTTCACCCCAAACCATAACATCTTGCAAGCTTAGGTAAAAGTTATACATTTCGGTATTGTAACCAAAGTTCAACCGGGTTCTTGTTGAAGTTGCAAATCCGGGATCATCATTTTTATCAATTAAAGATCCAAATCCATTTCTGTATTCAGTTCTTGGTCTAAATTCACCATCTAATGTAAATTGTGCAAAACAACCTACAGTTGTCAGTAATGTAAGGGCAATAAGAGTTATTGTATGTTTCATATTAAAAAATTTAAATTGAAGGGTTTTGTTTGTTTAATGTTCAAGAAAATCTATCAGGTATTTTCTGTATTTGTAATAATCATCGTGTTCTATAACGGCTTTTCGGGTTCTGGGTCTTTCGAAATCTATCGTTAACATGTCTCCTATTTTAGCATTTGGACCACTGGTCATCATCACCACCCGGTCTGCCAGAAAAATAGCTTCATCTACATCGTGAGTAATCATTACAGCCGTAATTTTTTCTTTGTTCCATATTTCGATAAGCACATCTTGTAACTCGCCTCTGGTTAAAGAATCCAGCATGCCAAAAGGTTCATCGAGCAACAAAACTTTAGGTTTTATAGCAAAAGCCCTGGCGATACCAACACGTTGCTGCATACCCTGAGACAATTCAGCTGCTCTTTTATTAAAAGCGCCTTCCAATCCCACTTTATGCAAATAGTATTTACAGATATCTTCCTTCTGTTTTTTTGTTGCATGAGAAAAAACCCTGTTCACACCGAGCATCACATTGTCTAAAGCAGTCATCCAGGGCATTAAACTTGGCGATTGAAAAATCACGCCCCTATCAGGTCCCGGGCCTTTTATTGAATTTCCTAATACAGAAATACCACCTCCGGAAATAGGATTTAATCCGGCAATCATAGATAACATAGTTGTTTTCCCACAACCGGAATGCCCTATTATAGTGATGAACTCTTCTTTTTTCACCTGAAGATTTAAATGTTCTAATACCACATAATCGCCCTTGGGAGTTGGGTAAACTTTTTTAAGATCGTATAAGTCGAGCATGATTTCAGATTGAGCAAAACCATTCTGCGCTAAAATTCTTTCACTTTTCATCTCTTTTTATTTTGGTTCTCATCTAAGATCTTTAGGCTCTAAATCGGGCAATTCATAAATAACATCAGAGTGCTGCGTTCTTTCATTTCCGATATCCATTAAGTATTCAATCAGATGGTTTCGCACAGATTTAAAACTCTCATTGTCATTCAATTCCGTCTTATCCCTTGGTCTTGCAATATCTATTTTAAATTCAGGACCTAAAACAGCATTGGGACCCGGACGCAGAGGAATAATTCTGTCTGCCATGTAAATACCTTCATCTACATCATTTGTAATAAGCAAAGCAGTTCTTTTATTTCTGTTCCAGATATTTAATATTTCATCCTGAAGCTTTCCGCGTGTTAAAGCATCTAAAGCCCCCAAAGGTTCATCCATAATAATCATTTGCGGATCCATGGCTAAAGCTCTTGCTACAGCAACACGTTGTTTCATCCCTCCCGATAATTCACTGGGGTATTTGTGTATTGCAGGAGCTAAACCAACCATATCGATATATTCTTTTGTACGCTTAACTCTAAAAGATTTTGATTCTTTTGAAAATGCTTCTTTTACAGCCAGTCCAACATTTTGGTAAACAGTTAGCCAGGGTAATAACGAATAATTCTGAAAAATAACACCACGCTCATGACTGGTTCCTTCAACCGGCTTACCTTTAAACAACACTTCTCCGCTGGTTGGTTTTATTAATCCATTTATCAGGTTTACCAGAGTTGTTTTCCCACTTCCTGTAAAGCCTACAATCGCTACAAATTCACCTTCTTCTATTGACAGATTTATGTTTGAAAGTACTTCGGTGGTATTACTCCCCTGACCATAGGTTTTGTAAACGTTATTTAATTCTAAATACGCCATAACTCTAACATTATTTTAATTTATATACCTTCGTTTTTACTGAAAGACACGAATGTTTGTATGATCAACATTAACCTGTCCAATAAGAATCCGATTATTCCTATCACAAACATTGCCACGATAATTTTAGAGTTTGAATCGTTGGCTCCATTTTGAAATTCTTCCCAAACAAAAGATCCTAATCCGGGGCTTTGAGCTAACAGTTCAATAGCAATTAACACCATCCAGGCTACAGAGAAAGTAATTCTCAATCCGGTAAAAATTAATGGTAAGGATGATGGTAAGATTACTTTAAACACTTTTTGAAAAGCGCTTAATTTCAAAACTTTGGCAACGTTAATAAAGTCTTTATCTACAGTTGAAACTCCCATTGCAGTATTAACCACAGTTGCCCACATTGCACATAAACCAACACTTACAAAAGAGATAATGAATGAACTGTCAGTATTAGAGTCTTTCGTAAGTGTTTTTACAACCATAAATACCAACAGCAGCCAAACAACAGGCGAAACTGGTTTTAGAATTTGTATCAGCCAATTGAATGAACTTCTTAGAGTACTGCTTAAACCTATAACAACACCAATGGGAACAGCAATAAAAATTGCTAATAAAAATCCGGCAAATACAGTTTTAATACTTGTAATTATCTGATCTACAAACGAAGGCCTGCCAGTATAAACAATTGGATTTTTACCTTCAGATGTTCTTTGCTTATTCAGTATTGCGGTTTTTTCTTTAAATCTTTTTTTATCAGCATTAATAACTTTGTGATCCTTAAGTAAGGTTTTAAAAGCCCCATAAACTTGAGCTGGCGATGGCAATGTGTTTGGCTGGCAACTTACATCACCGGATTCAATACATATCCTCATCTCAGCTGCAGCAGCTTGTCCCTGACCATTAAAAGCTTTTTCAATTCTTGAATCAGCTTCAATATTGTATAAAGCTTGAGAGCCGGCTTGCCACACACCTAAAAAAAGTAAAATGGATGCCAAAGGAGCTACTATCTTTTTTAAAATTAAAATGGTATTTTTTTTAGACTCTTCACCTCTCGATAAACGAATTACAGGTTCAAAGAAGCCTAATCCAACAAAGCGGGTTATTTTAATTAATTTATCACTCATCACTACTTAGGTTTATGGATTTTGTTTTATATGCTTGTTAGCTCTAAATTTCTTAGAAGCTGTTTAAATTCATTTCTAGAAGTTTTTATCGAAGAAAAAAGCTAGAGGATAATTTTAAACATTTTCTTAGCTCAAGGGTGCTGAATCCTCGTTTCTCACTTATCGTCAGATGACTACCGAAACTGTATCATTTGACACAAAATCAAATTAGTGTTGTGTCAATGATCAAATTCCGGGCTGTTTTGTAACCCGACAGAGTCGAAGACCTGTTGGAGTTAGCCCTGTCAGAAGCTTCGCACGCTGACAGGGTAAATTCATTTTCTTGTTTGACTTGACAGTATTTAACTGTTGAAATCTAATGACTTGTTAATCTTTATTTCCAATTTTAAAGCTGTTTATATAGCCTATCGGATCTTTAGCATCATAAGTTTTGCCATCAATAAAATCGGCTGTTGCTTTTTTATAACCATCAGTATCCGGAATATCTTTTGCAGGCATATGACCTTCTTCAACCAATCGTTTTGCAGCTTTTATCCATATATCCGGTCTGTATATGTCTTTAATTTTAGAACTGTACCAATCTGCAGGTTTTTTTTCATGAATTTGTCCCCAACGTCTCATTTGAGTCAAGAACCAAATACCATCAGAATAGAACGGATAAGTTGCATTATATCTATAGAAAACATTAAAATCCGGCATAATACGCTTGTCTCCTTTTTCGAATTCAAAAGTTCCTGTCATAGAGTTGGCCAATACCACTTCGTCTGCACCAACATATTGAGACATTGACAAAATTTTAACCGCTTCAGTTCTGTTACCAGGTGTATCTAACCATTTCCCTGCCCTTATTAAGGCTTTTGTAACAGCAATGGCAGTATTGGGATTTTCTTCTACAAATTTCTTAGTCATTACAAATACCTTTTCAGGATTGTTTTTCCAGATGTCGTAGTTTGTAACCACGGGAACACCTATGCCTTTAAATACAGCTTGCTGATTCCATGGTTCACCAACACAATAACCATGAATAGTTCCGGCCTCAAGTGTTGCCGGCATTTGTGGCGGAGGCGTAACAGATAATAAAACATCGGCATCAATCTGACCTTGAATATTGTCTTTTGTGTACATTCCCGGATGTATTCCTGCAGCAGCTAACCAATA
>JAESUW010000137.1 GCA_016760525.1 Labilibaculum sp. | reverse complement strand
CGAATTTATGGTTCAAACGTACCGGAACGAAGAGTAGATCAGCGAAGCTAAACAACAATCGGTATTACATATTCGAAACCTAAAAATGCATTGGATTTTTGATTAAAGCAAGAGTAAAACTTGAAGTGTGGCAATTGCCTCCTGATACCATTTTCAAAAAATAGTGAGCCATAGCGAACGAAATTAGTATGGTCTAATGCCGATGAAATAAATAGGAAGCTACGAGGAGCTGAGCGTACCGATTAAAGTGAGATCATAGCCTGTTCCGAATATCGAAAAACACCCGAGCAATTATTTGTGAATAATTATAGCCTGAGATTTAGCCAATAGGTATTACCGCCGATATAAATTCTCACACATTTACGAATAGACAGGAATAAATTACAAGCTGGTATGGATTTGTACTGATACACTTTATAAAATAAAGCAGAATAAATAAAATCAAATACTAAACATAAATAGATGAAAATTGTAATTAAAAAGAAGGCAGTATGACTGAACAAACTAAAAAAGAGGTTACGATCGTTGGTGGTGGCAGCAGTGCTCATGTTTTGATTCCTTTTCTTTCGGGGGCGGGTTTTACGGTAAATATTCTCACACGACAACCGAAGAAGTGGTCTTCCAAGGTCGATCTTCAATTGCACTCCATTCACGGAGAACTTCAGGAAGAGTTTAGTGGTACTTTAACCAAAATAAGTAATAATCCTGCTGAGGTAATTCCACAAGCAAGTTTTGTTATTTTATGCATGCCGGTATGTAAATATCGTATTGCTCTACATGATTTGGCACCACATCTTGCAAAAGACAAAGAAGTGTTTGTCGGAACTATTTACGGGCAGGCAGGATTTAACTGGATGGTTGATGAGCTTACGAAAAAGAATAATTTGAGCAATATCACAACCTTTGCCATTGGTTTAATTCCGTGGATTTGCCGTATTATTGAATATGGTAAGGTTGGAGTAATATATGGTTGTAAGCTTGCTAATTTTGTGGCAGTATCGCCACCAGATCGTTTCACCGAACTCAATGATGTTTTGTTGAATAACATTTGCGAGCGATGGCTAAAAAAAGGAAGCTTCCAACAGGCCAGTAATTTTTTATCACTCACACTGTCTGTCGACAACCAGATTATCCATCCATCGCGTTGCTACGGTTTGTTTCTTAAGTATGGTGGAAAATGGGCAAGTAAAGAAGATATCCCTTATTTCTATCGCGACTACGATCAAAAATCAGCCGATCTTCTGCAGGAGTTAGATGCCGATTACTCTAAAATTAGAGAGGCCATCAAGTTAAAATATCCTGAGCGGGATTTTAAACACATGCTTGATTATCTAGGGCTTGAACGACTCACATACCAATCGGAAAACACCGATATTCGTGAATCATTTACTACATCATTAACCTTGGGAGCTATTAAACCACCCACTATTCAAATGGAGAGTGGCGAATGGATCATAGACAAGCACCATCGCTTTTTTACCGATGACATTCATTATGGTTTATGTATTGCAAAGTGGATTGCAGACGAATTATCTCTGGATGTTCCTACTATTGACAGTATCGTAAAGTGGGCTCAGGAATTGCGCGATGAGAAAATAATCGAGGGAAAAACACTGTTATTGGACAGTGAAAGCCTCACAAAGGAATTTATGTCCGGCATTCCACCAGTGTATGGACTCAACAGCATTGAAGAAATACTGGACTAACTCTTGTTTTTATAGATTTTGGAAACTGATAAAGTTCTTGAAATCGACAGTTTAAATACATAGCCAAACTGGTATTCCAAGCAAAGACCGAGCCTCAAGCTCGGTTTTTTTGTACCTTAAAACAATCCATTCTCAAAGCAATTAATGATCCATTGTAAAGAGCAAACATCCGTATTTTAGTTCATAATTAAATGTTCTGCAGTACAGTACGACAAGACAAAAAAGCAAAATGTTGGATGAATGCAGTCTGCAATACGATAAAAAATTGCTTGGAACACTTCCGGTAGACTTGGTCGTGCTACATTTGTTGGTACAAGGGGTACGCCCGAAATTCTTATATTTAAATTATGGTAAGACATTATGAAACAGCAACAGTAAGGTACGCGACCGATTGGCTGTATTAGTGCGCAAGCGGGAAGAATTAATTGTTGAGTAAATCTCTTTTTACAATAGTTCGTTAAGTTTTTGTAAATGTTTGTTTTTTAGACTGATACGCAATAAGGTTATTGGCAGTTAAAGCGCTGAAAATAAGTGGTTTGAGAATCAGTCTAATATCTCATCCCGAAAGCCTTCGGGACTAACGATCTATTATTTTTAACTACATACAACAAAACCCTTTGTACCAAGAGGTGCGAAGGGTTTTATTTTGCTTGCTATTGACGCTAGCCGGCAAAAATTTCTACTTTTGTTTTAAATTTTCGATTTCTATGAGATATTTTTTGATGTTGTTGGCTCTTGCCCTTGGTTGTTTTTTACCAGTACAGGCAAGTATTAATGCGAAGTTGGGTGGATTTTTAAAAGCACCGCTAATGGCTGCTTTGGTTAATTTTATGGTAGGAGGTTTTGTTCTTTTACTGGTTGTTTTAGGAACACGTACTCCAAATAACTTGTTGTTGGCGGTAAAAGAGGCTCCTGTATATGTATGGATAGGAGGACTGATGGGCTCTATATTTGTTGGTTCTATTATTTTTTTGATTCCTAGATTGGGAGCGGCTCTTAGCTTTAGTTTAATTGTGTGCGGTCAGTTGGTGTTCTCGTTAATTTTGGATCATTTTGGAATGTTTGGCGTACCTGTTCAACCTATTAATTGGGGGCGAATTGCTGGTGTTCTTCTTATTTTAGGTGGGGTATTGGTGATTCATAAGTTTTAATCAATTATGGATTTAACCACGAAGAATACAAAACCTTTCCTCAAAGGAATGCTAAGAATATACCCGAAATTTAAATGTTTGCCTAAAACCTCGCACGGTTCTGTTTTAGAGCGTTGGTTGTAGTAAATATAAAATGGACTCCTTTTAACGATAGCACCATGCTTTATACTTAAAAGCAGGCTTAGTCTATTTGATTACTATTATTTAGGGCTTGATACTTGTAACTTTTCCTTTATCCTTTTCATCTTTTACTTTGTTCCTTCCTTTGTCCTTTTCACCTTTTACCTTGTTCTTTCCTTTATCCTTTTCACTTTTTACCTTGTTCCTTCCTTTATCCTTTTTATCTTTTACTTTGTTCCTTCCTTTGTCCTTTTCACCTTTTACCTTGTTCCTTCCTTTGTCCTTTTCACCTTTTACTTTGTTCCTTCCTTTATCCTTTTCACCTTTTACTTTGTTCCTTCCTTTATCCTTTTCACCTTTTACCTTGTTCCTTCCTTAATACCAAATCAGCTGCTTGCAGAATCTTCAATTTTAAATTCTCAGGATAATCCGGACGTTCTTCCAGAAATTTCCGGGTAATCTTGCCAGCCTCTTTCGATTGGTGTCCGCCGTAGCACGCACTTAGCCAATTGTAAGGAAAAAAGATATCACCGGTAATCTGAATTTCTTGCAGCAAATCTAAATTTTGTGGCAAATAAGTAAGGGCTTCTTTCTCGCGCAAGGGGTGGTGCAGGTATTGCAAGGCATCTAAAACCCAACGTTCAATTTCGCGGTTCTCCGCTTTTAGCAGACTCGCAAAGAATTCTTTACGGATTTGCACATCAGCAGAAAGGGCAGGGGCAATAAATTGCATTTTTTTCTTGCGATCAGGATTTTTGATTCGCTCGATTTGTATACTCACAATCTCGTTTGCTTTCCCGGGCATTTTAATAGCCAAATTACAAGCAAGTGCAGTAGCTTTTGTTTCTGAAAGAGAGAATCCTCCAATGGCAATTTCCTCTTTCCAAACTTGGTACAATTGTTTCAACCGCTCCGGGCTTTCGGCTATGTTGCTAAATGCGGAATACAAGCTCGATTTATTCCCCATGTCTTTTTCCTGGTTCAGCCGAATCCAAAGGCTTTCTTCCAAATGTGAACCCAATTGTTTTCTCTCTTCGGCACTTAGGTTTAACCAATAAACAGAGCGCATATAAGAAAGCATACGTGCTAAAATCAGCGTATTCTTCTCTTTCGATAATTGTTGCTCGGTAGCCAAAAGAAAATCCTTGCCTTCCACTTCTCCTTCGCGGAGATTTTCATATAAGTTGATCCAGGCAATTCCTCTTTGTAAATCATCTTTAATCTTGTGGATGTCTGTTAGTAAGAACTGTTTTGTCTTTTCATCCATTTTAAAAAATCCATAGGCATTTCCGCTTCCGTTGGGAATGATGTAATCGGGCAATCTCAGTCCCTTTGCATTTGGAATTATCACTTGAGTCTGATTAAATTTTACAGGTAAGTTTACTGTTTTATCAGCATATCCAAGAATTAGGTTCAAGTCTTGGCTCCATGTTCCGGCATTTCCATTGGCATCACTTTGTGTCAATTTTAATTCTGCAATTCTATCATTTTCGGTGATAATCTCAGTCGTAATATTTGCTCTTCCAGCCTTGTTTACCCAAACATTGCTCCATTGTTTTAAATTGCTAGCTGTGCCCTCATCCAGTATGCCAATTAGATCTTCCCAGCTGGCATTTCCATAGGCATAGGATTTCAAATAAGTGCGAAGCCCTTTTTGCAGTCCTTCTTCGCCGGTAATTTTTTCCAGCATATCCATCACAATTGGCGATTTGTGATAAATGATACTTCCGTAAACAGTTCCTGCATCTTTTAGGTTTGGCAATACCTGATTAATGGAATTGGCTCCAGAAGTACGGTCTATGCTGTAAGAACTTGGGAAATGAGCCATCTTAAATTTCAATTTGTGGTTCATATCCGGAAAGCTTGGATTGGTAATTTTATCAGCAAGAAAATTGGCAAATACCTCTTTCAGCCATACCTGATCGAACCATTTCATGGTTACCAAATCGCCAAACCACATGTGAGCTGTTTCGTGAGCAATTAGGTTCGCTCGACCCAACAAACTGGTTTGAGTAGCATCTTTATCCAAAAACATTTTAGAATCATTGTATAGGGTCGCGCCGGTGTGTTCCATTCCTCCGTATTGAAAAGAAGGAATCACCACAATATCATATTTGGTAAAAGGGTAGGGAATATCAGTATATTCTTCCAGCCAATCAAGCGATTGAAACAGCAATCGAAATATTTCATCGGTATTGTTATCCAATTTATCCTGATCTGTTTCGCGGTGATACATGGTATGTTGATGACCATTGCGTTCGCGTGTTATGGTTTCGAATTTGCCGGCAACAAAAGAAAACAGGTAGGTTGGCAGTTCTTTGGTGGTAAGAAATTTATAATGGTTTTTGTCTGTTTCTTCTTTTACCGATTCAATTTTACCATTGGCCATTGCCTTCCAGCTTTTAGGCACACGTAATTCCAATTGGAATTTGGCCTTTAAATTTGGCTGATCGAAACAGGGGAATGCAGTTCTGGCTCGATCCGGAACAAATAGAGTATATAAAAACTCGTCGTTTCTGTTTAAGGAAGTGCTACCCGCGGTAAATTCGATGTCTATTTGGTTTTTACCACTTACCAATTCCCCTTTCGGGATAATCAGGTGCTCAGCTTCGAATCGGAAATTTGAACTTTTACCATTACAAACCACCTTGTGTAGTAAACCGGCATTTTCCCGGAAATCAATTTGTAGATCCTGATCGGTCGATAATAAATCGAAACTGATTTTATTTGTTCCTGAAATAGCTTCTTCACGAGCTTCAGGAATGTCAAAATTCAAGTGATATTCCAGATTGGAGATATTTGCTTTTCGATATTCCGCCATGGTTTTAGCTACACCGTTTTCTATTGGTAAGGGTTTACGAGTGCTGGTGCACGATGAAATAAGTATAGCAAGCAAGGCAAACAGTATCTGTGGATTTTTCATTTATTGCTCTGAGGTATTGTGTTAGTTATTGTTGTGTTAATTGATGTAAATATAATATAAGTCTGCTGTTTACCTCTTTCATAAATGAATATTTATTGCATAAAAAAGCAAAACTCAGGTTCAAGTTTTGCTTTTTTAATAATCTGTTGCAAGTGTTTATGCTTCTCTAAAATTACTGCTGTCGAATATTTTATTGGCATTGGCCGCAATAAATCCAGAGAATATTTCTCCCTGTTCGTTAGGATACCGAATGGCAAACTCGTAAAAGCAAGCCGGAATCTCGTATGTTCCTTCTTCAAATTCAACTTTAATAATCTCCGAAAGGGTAGAGGACTGTTGCAATAATTTTTCTGGTGTTCCTTTTATTTCGCCACCCGAGGTGTTTATTTCAAAACCACTGTCTTTAATAAATTGATTCACCTTTTCAATTGTGTTGCATTTTTCAAGCGCGTTAATGCTTACAGTAAAATGATTCACTCTAAATCCATGAATGTAAAGCCAGGCAGCATACTCCGATTCTTTCCGAAGAAATTGATAGTCGGCATAAGATGGTTTTCCCCAAACACTTCCTTTGTAAATTAAATCAGGATCGGCAT
Organism: Labilibaculum sp.; assembly: GCA_016760525.1. Lineage (GTDB taxonomy): Bacteria > Bacteroidota > Bacteroidia > Bacteroidales > Marinifilaceae > Labilibaculum. Next base: position 1,974 of record JAESUW010000137.1, on the reverse strand, counting down.
AATAGGCATTCCCCACCGAATTGATTCTTCTTTTTATCGTATTCTGGAACTCCTCCGAAAATTCAGAAAGGATTAATTCTGATATAAATACCCGAGGTGCATTCTTTTCATCTGGATGTTCTAAATGAACAGCATTCAAGTGCTTGTCTTCAAATACATATTCTCCTTTATATTCGTATCCTGCTTTTACAAACTTCTTTGCTAAAACCTGAATGTTCATTCTTTTATCATCGAAAGTTCTAAAAGCTACATGATCATTAATTACCAACTCCCCTTCTTTGGTGAATAAATCATGTATAGCCTGGGCAGAAGGATTCTGCTTTGTGTATTCCTTCCATAGCAAATGAAATATTTCTTGTTGCATAATCTATGTTTTAGTTAGTTGTACAGTAATTTATGAATTTTATTTGAGTGGGTTTATACCTGTGGCCAGATTTTTTTAAAACATTTGCTCATTTTTTGATAGGTTCGTTCAATATCATCATCCAAACCAATTGAAATTCTTACCAAGCCATCTGTCAGACCCATTTGCATTCTCTCATCTTCCGGTATCTCAGATGAGGTACTTCCTCCCGGTGAACTGAAGAGAGTTTTGTATGAACCCAGGCTAACGGCTAAATAACCAACATTGGCTTTTTGCATTGCTTCCATAAATTCATTAGCACTATCCTTTTCTTTCAAGTCGATTACAAAAATCCCTCCCGAGCCATAGTTCTTGTGAGCCATTTTATCCATTAGCTCGTTTTGTGGATGACTTTCCAATCCCGGATAGATAATTCTATATCCATCGGCTTGGAGCTTCTGAGAAAGGCTAAGAGCATTTCGTGAATGTTGTTGTATGCGAATATGCAAAGTCTTCATGTTTTTCAATATACTCGAAGATCTGATGCTGTCCAAAACAGGTCCAAGAAGCATCGTGGAACCGTTGTTTACATCATAAAGCGAATTGATGAAATCGGTACTGGCGCATATTGCACCGGCCACACAATCGCTCATGCCGTTAATAAACTTGGTTAAGCTATGAACAACTACATCTGCTCCTTCTTTTGCAGGAGTAAAAATTAGTGGCGAAAAAGTATTATCAACTACCAAAAGGCAATTGTTCTCTTTAGCAATTTTAGAGAGCTCTCTGATGTTTGTTATCTCTAACATAGGATTACTAATGGTTTCGCAGTAAATAAGCTTTGTACGCTCGTTAATTGCGCTTTTTACCTGCGTAAGATCTGTAGTGTTTACGAATTTGGTAGTAATTCCAAATTTGGGTATAAAGTTCTTCATTAAAGCATAACTGCCGCCATAAATGGTTCTGCTGGATACAATTTCATCTCCGCTACTACAAATTTGTAGTAGGGTAGAGCTAATGGCAGCCATTCCAGAAGAGCATACTAAAGCACTTTCGGTTCCTTCCAAATTGGCCATACTTTGTGAAAGATAATGGTTGGTAGGATTCCAGTGTCGTGAGTAAAGGTAGCATCCTTCAACTTTACCCTCGAATACATCTGCCATTGTTTTGGCATGCAGGAAGGTATAGGTGGAGGAATCGGTAATGGAAGGATTTACACCTCCAAATTCCCCAAAAAATTGCAAATCTTGTATTCGATCTGCAGGATTAAAGTCAGACATACTAATTAAGGTATTTATCTATTTTTTTTATTAAAAATGCAAAAAATAATCTCAATAAAAAAGAGTTCGAGGTGTTTATTTGTTTGAAGGAATTGAGTTTAGAACAAATTAATCTTACTATTTGATTAATTAGCTGCAAGTAAGCAGGGAAAGATAAATTATTTAGATGGAGCGTGTGACTGTAGTTTTTTTAGTAAAAGAGTTTAATGTGTAATGGATGCTGTATTTCACAAAAGATAATAAATCAAAAAAGCCTCCGACTCAAAAGAATCGGAGGTTTTCTGTTTTTTTTGCGGTGTGGACGAGACTCGAAAACGTCCCGATTCTCGGGATGACCGGCATGTATTCTAA
>JAESUW010000136.1 GCA_016760525.1 Labilibaculum sp. | reverse complement strand
ACGTAATCTGCCACTCCTCTAATTAAAATAAGGATTCGCTTATATGTGCTTTGTGGTATTTTTTTGAAATACTGTATTTGTGTTTAGATGAAGTATTCGTGAGTAAAATTCCGAAGGAATGATATATAGTAACGATGGGATTTATCCCATCGGGGAAGTAAAGCCAATAAACAAGCCCTGAATGGGCGAAATAAAATCATCATGTGACAATCATAAGTACAAAACTACCTTCACATCGTATTCAGCACCAAATACCGCGAGGCACTCATATATTCCCCACAGGAAGAAAAACTGTATGTCTATTTGTTTCCTTAAGCCCCTATAGGGGTTTGGGGTAAAGTACTCCACTCTAAACACATTTTACCACAGCAAAACTTGGGGTAAAACAATTCATAGTTTATTTTCCGCTTTCATCTTTCATAATCTCTGATAAAAAGAATACCTTAGTTGGGTTATAGAAAATAACCATACATATTATTCTATTGTGAGGATAATAAAAATACAAATAAGTACTTATGAAAAGTGACCGATAAGTGGTGTAAGTCGCTAGGAGACTTATCTGCTTGTTGTGGTTCATTTAGAAAAGACTTATTGCTAATAATATAAATTTTAAAAAATGTCTAAACAAACTCCTGACCACTGGTTGACAATTGCTAAAAAGATCAATTCTATTGCACAGTCTGGGTTGGCTTTTACTAAAGACAAATATGATAAGGAACGATATGAAGAATTACGCGATTTGAGTATTCAAATTTTTAATAATATCACAGAAATTGATTCAAAAAAACTGGAATTTGTTTTTAATCGAGATGTTGGATATCAAACTCCAAAAGTTGGTGTGCGAGCAATTATCTTTAAAGACGATAAGATATTATTAGTTAAAGAAATAATGGATAACAAATGGAGTCCACCTGGTGGATATGCAGATAATGGAATGCTACCAAGTGAAATAGCCATTAATGAAGTCAAAGAAGAATCTGGTTTTGACGTTAAACCGATTAGAATACTTGGTTTAATCGATTATAATAAGCACCAGAATAGACCATTCCCATTTGATATATACCAAATATTTATGGAATGCGAGATCGTTGGAGGAGTAGCGAAAATAGGTTTGGAGACAAGTGATGTAGGTTTCTTTGACATTAATGATTTGCCTGAATTATCAGTACGTCGAGTAACAAAAGATCAGATTTTGAAAATGTATGAATTATATAAAAACCGTAATCTTGAACCAATCTTTGATTGAAAAGTTATAAAACGAACCACAAAAGCTAAATTTTATGGACTGTGGCAAGCGTTTGAATAACAAATACCAGCAAGCCAATATAAACTTGTCTTGTTTTTTGTAGGAAATCTACGGTGGTATTCTTTTGAAATATTGTATTTGTGTTTAAATGAGGTATTAGTGAGTAAAATTCCGAAGGAATGATATATAGTAACGATGGGATTTATCCCATCGAGGAAGTAAGGTCAATAAACAAGCCCTGAAAGGGCGAAATAAAATAATCATGGGACAATCACTGGTACAAAACTACCTTCACATCGTATTCAGCACAAAACATCGTGAAGCACTCATACATTCCCCACACGAAGAAAATCTGCACGCCTATCTTGGTAAAACATGTAATGAGCTTAGTTGTCCGTAATAGTAGGAGGTCATGTCGATCATATTCACCTACTGTGTATGTTATCAAAAAATAGGAGTTTGGTCGAACTTATCAAAAGCATTAAAACATCATCGTCGAGATGGATGAAAATGCAGAGTACTGAATTGGCGAATTTTTACTGGCAGGATGGTTATGGTGCCTTCTCGGTAAATCCATCCGAGGTGGATGTCGTTCGAAACTATATACAGAACCAGCATCAGCATCACAATAAGCGTAGTTTTCAAGATGAATACCGTGTTTTTCTTAAAAAATACAAGGTCGATTATGATGAAAGATACGTATGGGATTAATATGTCGCCCTTTCAGGGCTTTCTTTTTTTGATGGATTTACTTATTCGATGGATTAAAATCCATCGTTATTATATATTGTCCTTTCAGGACATTTCTTTTGAAATATTGTATTTGTGTTCAGATGAGGTATTAGTGAGTAAAATTCCGAAGGAATGACAAATAGTAACGATGGGATTTATCCCATCGGGGAAGTAAGGCCAATAAACAAGCCCTGAAAGGGCGAAATAAAATAATCATGGGACAATCACTAGTACAAAACTACCTTCACATCGTATTAAGAGCATTGTGAGGCACTCATATGCTGTGCTTTTATCTTAATTTCTTAAATTAATGGTGCTGTTAAAGTTGAAACTGACCCAAATAAGAATCTCAATTCTATTTCCAAATAATAGTGTTTCCATTTTTTATGTATCCTTAAAACCGCTATATTTAAAATTGGATTGTGCAGTTTGATTAGTTTTTAGACAGACTGCCGTTGTATGCAAGTGTAAAAAACCAAAACTCAACATATTGATACGACATAAAAAATAGAATAATTACAAAATCGAATTGATTGTATTGGTGCTTTGTTGATAGGCGGTGCAATTTGAAGGAAATTTATTTTGTTTTTCCCCTCCCGCTTCTGCCCTTGGGACAGTTAGGATGCCAATGCTAGAATAGCACATTTGCAAACAGCCATGAGCCATCCCTGCAAACCAAAGTCTGCAAAAGAGCTGTTTTGCAGACACTCCGGGGCATTAATGGCTTAATTCGAGTTCCGATACTCGCTTGGCGAAACCCCGGTACTCTTTTTAAATAATCTTGTAAAATGCTGCGGATATTTAAACCCAAGTTCATAAGCAATTTGACTAACTGTTTTACTGGTATCAAATATTCTGTCTTTTGCAATATCAATAACTTTAAGGTGTATATATTCCTGTGCTGATTTTCCTGTGTCTTTTTTTACCAAATCACCAAAATAATTGGCAGAAAGATTCAGTTCTTCGGCAATATATCCTACAGAGGGGAGCCCGATAGTTTGTGGTTTATCCGATTGATAGTACTCCGACAATATCTTTTCAAAACGCTCAATAATCCCTTTATTTACTATCTCACGAGTTATAAACTGCCTGTCGTAAAATCGAATGCAATGGTTGAGCAACAACTCAATGTAAGACACAATTAGCGTCTTGCTGTGTTTATCCACCGAATGTTCCAGTTCATAAGCAACCTTGTCAAAACAATCAGTGATAATTACCCGTTCTCGCTCTGACAAATGAAGCGCCTCATTAAGCTCATACGAAAAAAATGTATAATCTTTGATATGTTGGTTAAGCGAAGTACCGTAAATTAAATCGGGATGGAATAACAAGGCATATCCCTTAGGTTGAAAATATTCTTCTTTCCGCTCAACGCCTACAATTTGTCCGGGGCCGATAAATACCAGGGTTCTTTCTTCGTAATCGTACCTGCCACACCCATACGTTAAATCGCCACACTTAATATCTTTTAAATAGATGGAATAAAACCCCATGTTCATGCGTAAACGCTGTGTTGGTTTCGATTTTGAAAAATCAATAATGCTTACCAAAGGGTGCAATGTTTCTATGCCATGTAGCGTATTGTATTGAGAAACACTGTCCAGTTTTACTATATCACTCATAGCTCTTCCGTTTTAATTTTTAAACAAATATACCATGCCCATTTCAAATATTTTAATCAACAACGGCAAATCAGTAAAAATGGTATGAATATCAGTAATCTGTATAATAATACGGTTACCATTTTAAGGGATATTTACAACAATAAAAAAAGGTTCAGAATATGAAAACAAAAATCTCACTTTTAATTATTGCCATTATGCTGACCATCGGCTTTTTACATGCTCAAAGCAAAACGGAAATGAACAAAATGCTTATTGTCTATTTTTCATGGAGCAATGACGGCAATACCCGTAATATGGCAGAGCAGATTAAAGCGGCTACCAACGCCGATATTCACGAAATTAAACCGGTTACGCCATATCCCAGAGATTACAACGCTTGTGTGGAACAGGCAAAAAAGGAAGTCAATGCAGGCTACCAGCCACCATTAAAAACAAAAGTGGATAATATCAGCGAATACGATATAATTTTTGTGGGTTCGCCCAACTGGTGGGCTACTATTGCCCCTCCCGTGGCAACTTTCCTTTCGTCTTATAATTTTGAAGGAAAAACCATAGTCCCTTTCATTACGCACGAAGGCAGCCGTATGGGGCGCAGTGTTTCGGATATAAAAAAGCTATGTCCTAACTCCACTATTTTAGAAGGACTTCCGGTACGCGGGGGCAGTGTAAGAAGCGCAGGCAATGATATTAAGGAATGGCTCCGGAAAATAAAAATGATAAAATAATTCGTGTACAATAGTAAAATTTTCAATAAAGAATGAGCCACAAACTAACATTAAAATTATGGATTGATTTAGTCATGACCATATTAATCCTGTTTGCCCTGGCTTTTCGTATAACAGGAGATGTGGCGCACGAATGGATTGGGCTTGTTGTTTTCGTCTTGTTCGTAGTTCATAATGTCATTAACATTCATTGGTACAAACAGTTATTTAGAAAAAGAAAAGAGTATTCTTCCAAGTGGGTTTTAAATACGGTTACCAACATCCTGCTTGTTGTGCTTATGTCGGTTATGGCAATAACAGGTTTTATGCAGTCGAAAATAATTTTGTCTGTGTTGGAATTGCCCGGGAGCATGTCCCTGCGGCAGGTTCACACCATGACGTCTTATTGGGGATATGTGCTTGTATCCATACACTTGGGAATGCACTGGCAAATGCTCTTTAAGCTGTTTTTTGGTAAAGCAGTCAATGGCGCGAACGGTCGTTTTTACAAAATCCTTTTACCCATAACCGGCGTTGCGATTGCCGCGTGTGGAATATGGGCGTTTATTGAAAGGGATATGTATTCAAAATTATTTTTGGGATTGTCTTTCGACTTCTGGGATAAACCTACTGTGCTGTTTTTCGTGTACCATTTCCTTATTATGGCCCTTTGGGTCTGGGTAACCTATTATATCCTGAAATTCATTTCTCTTTTCAAAAGAAATCAAATTAAAAACAGGAGCATTGGCAAAGAAAAGAACTTAACTGTAAAAGTGGCTTTTATTGCCACTACCATTGAAAACACCTACTTGAATCAGAATGAAAATCCGGGAAACAATCAAATAATTAACAACAAAAAAGGAAAAACATGAAAGAGTTAAAAAAATCAAAGAAAAAAGATACTTCTAAAAAGAATGACCGTAGGGAATTTATAAAAAAAGGAATGATCGCAGGAACAGTCCTGACAGCAACCCCTATATTTGGCGCGGGGGCTTCGGTTGGTCCAAAAGTTCAACAACAGGAAGATATTCCACAAAGCCCTTTTTCCACAAAGGCCTATGGGACTACTGATGCCCAAAGCCCCCTGAAACCAATGACCATTGAGCGACGGGCTGTAGGTGAGCACGATGTGCTTATTGGTATAGAATACTGTGGAATTTGCCATTCAGATATTCATACAGCCCGCGACGAATGGAAAGATATAGGTATGCCAACCTTATACCCTGCTGTTTTAGGGCATGAGGTTATAGGCAAAGTTATTGCAGTTGGCAGCAAGGTTACCAAATTTAAGGTAGGCGATGCCGCCGGGGTAGGCTGTATGGTAGATGCCTGTCTGGGCTGCGAAAATTGTGAAGACGACAGGGAGCAAAATTGTAAAGATGTAGCTTTCATCTATAATTCTCCCGATAAAATATCCGGTGGTCACACTTATGGCGGGTATTCAGATAAAATTGTTGTAAAAGAGCATTTTGCAATCCGTATCCCACCAGGAGTTGATCATGCTGCAATGGCACCATTGCTTTGTGCAGGCATTACCACATTCTCCCCTATAAGGCACTGGGATGTCTCCAAAAATCAAAAAGTGGGCGTTATAGGGCTTGGCGGGCTTGGTCATATAGCCGTAAAACTGGCCGTTGCTCATAAGGCAGAAGTCACGGTTTTCACCACTACCCCTGATAAAATTGCAGATGCAAAAAGAATGGGGGCGAAAGATACCGTATTGTGGAGCGATGAACAAAAAATGCAGGAATTGAACGGATACTTTGATTTTATGATTTCAACAGTGCCCAAAGCCTACCCGATGCAAGCATTTGTAAACCTTCTTAAACTCGATGCAACCCTCGTAAATGTAGGGGCAATGGAGGACATCCAGGGCGTTTCCGGACTCGGGTTGGTATTTGGCAGAAAGAATATCTCAGGATCACTTATCGGAGGAATTGCAGAAACCCAGGAAGTTATCGATTTCTGTGCAGCCAGGGGAATAAAAGCTGATATTGAACTAATTGACGCTAAAGATATCAATACTGCATATGACAATGTTGTAGATAAAAAAGTTCGGTACAGGTATGTAATAGACATGAAAACTTTGTAATAAACCAAACAATGAAGACACGCAAACTTGGAAAAAACGGGCCAGAAGTATCCGCAATCGGTATGGGGTGTATGAACCTTAATTTTGGGACAGGAAAAGGCGTATCAAAAGGAGAAGGGATAAAAACCATCCGTTATGCACACGAAAAAGGCATTACATTTTTTGATACGGCAGAAGCCTACGGCCCCTTTACCAATGAAGAACTGGTAGGCGAAGCATTGCAGTCCATCCGTAAAGAAGTAATCATTGCCACCAAATTCGGGATGATTTCGGAAGAAGGCGGGCTAAACAGCCGACCGGAACATATCCGAAAAGTAGCAGAAGCCTCGTTAAAAAGATTGAAAACCGACTATATCGACCTGTTTTACCAACACCGCGTTGACCCCAACGTGCCGATAGAAGACGTTGCCGGTATAGTGCAGGATTTAATCAGAGAAGGTAAGGTAAAATATTTCGGGCTGTCGGAAGCCGGGGCAGAAACCATTCGTCGGGCGCACGCGGTACAAGCCGTTACAGCCATTCAGAACCAATATTCAATCTGGACAAGAGAGCCTGAAATCAATGTAATACCGCTTTGCGAAGAACTGGGAATCGGTTTTGTCCCGTGGGGCCCGTTGGGAACAGGTTTCTTAGCCGGAACCATTACCCCCGATACTCAATTTGACGGTGCAACCGACCTTCGTGCAATCTTTCCGAGATTTACCCCCGAGGCCATGAAAGCCAACATGCCTTTGGTCGAAATGCTGAACGACATAGCCCAACGAAAAGGCGCATCCACCGTGCAAATTGCCCTTGCCTGGTTGCTGGCGCAAAAACCTTTTATTGCCCCTATTCCGGGCATGGATAAAAAGGAATACATAGAAGCTAACATCCAATCGGCAGAAGTACAGCTTACAGCAGAAGATTTACAGGAAATAGAAGAACGCTTAGCTCATATCCAGATTCAGGGCGAACGCCTGAACAAAGAACTGCTGGATATATCGGAAAAACAATAAGTAGAGGCAGATAAACCCCATGTGTATTTAACATATAAATATTTGATAATTATGAAAGCAAAACACATTACCTCGATTATTTCATTTTTCTTCTTTTGTCTGCCTGCAATAATTTTTGCACAGGACTGGCCACAATTTCTTGGCTCCGAACGCAACAGTACATCGCTACAGAAAAACATTTTACGCAACTGGCCCGAACAAGGCCCTGAAATTTTATGGTCGGTAAATGTAGGTATAGGATATGGCGGCCCCATTGTTAAGTCCGGTAAAATTTACCTGCTCGACAGGGACGACAAGGCTGGAGATATTATGAGATGTTTCAACCTTTCTACGGGAAAGGAATTATGGAAATTTGCTTATGATGCACCGGGAGAAGTTTCGTATCCTGGATCGCGGAGCGTGCCAATCGTGGATGAAGACTATGTTTATTCTTGTGGGGCTTACGGCGATTTATACTGTATTGACATTAAGACACAAAAAAACGTTTGGAACAAAAATATCTGGACAGATTTTGGCGGGGAGAAAATTCCTGTGTGGGCGGTAACCCAAAACCCTTTGATTTACAACAATCTGCTGATTGTTGCCTCGCAGGCGCCACAGGCAGGGGTAGTTGCTTATAATAAACTTACAGGAGACCTTGTATGGAAGACTCCCAATCTTGGCAATGAATCGTATGTCAGCCCTACGGTTGTCAAAATTGACGGGGAAGACCATGTTGTAATGGTTACTTCAACCACCAATAATTATAAGTACCCCGATTTGGAACACATATTGGGCAATGTAGTGGGAATAGACCCCCTTACGGGAAAAATCCTTTGGAAATACTCAAACTGGAACTGTGTAATATCTGTACCCCCTGTGGTGGATGCAGGAGACAATAAGTTGTTGATTACAGGGGGGTACGAGCTTGGGGCAACAATGATAAAAGTAGAAAAACAAGCAGATGGCAGCTACGGAACAACAGAACTTTTCACAACCGAAGAATTTGGAGATCAGACAAAACCGCCCATTCTTTATAACGGCTATTTCTATGCCCAGTATGGAACTAACAGCAGGCGCGACGGTCTTACATGTATG
>JAESUW010000135.1 GCA_016760525.1 Labilibaculum sp. | reverse complement strand
GGTATACTACTGATATTCACAGTAATTAGAGCAAGAACCTTGTTTAATTTCAATAACAATGCCAATGATATTGCAAGTACCGTTTGGAACCCCCAAGCAGGAGAAAATGCAAGAAATACACCCAGCGACAATGATAATGCGATCATGGCATTGGAGTTATCAGCACAAGTAATTTCAGCAACAATTACTTTCCTTACTTTGCTTATACTAAATCGTTCCAACACCCTCTTATAATTCATCTCTTACTTTTCTCGTAAACAAGTACTAATCACTGATTACTGTTCATTGTTTACTGATAACTGTTCACTGTTCATTGTTGTAATCCATTCCCCTTCGGTAGTCATGAACTTCCCCATTAAATTAGCAGACATGCACGAATGCACTGGTAAAACCCCAATTAAATCACCAATTCCGAACTCGTCGAATAATTCATCGCTGCATCGAACAATACCATGTTCCTGAGACAGACCAGCTAAATATCCTCCACCTAAAATCTCACTCCAACCATTTTCTGTAATGCGAACAATACTACCATATAGCTTTGTTCCCTCATCATCAGCTTCTAAATATTCTTTTGAAAAGTGTACTCCCCCACCATAAATCACCAATTCGTTACGATCAATATTTCTGGCAATAATTGGACAGGCCATAGCCACAGCAATCTGATCCTCATCACATGAACCCAATACGTATTGCATGATGTCGTAAAAAACAAAATTGCCCGGACGAATTTCATCAATTCCATAAAATTCCTCACTAATACTACAAGCTGGTGTATCTCCAAGCGAGACTTCAATTCCAGGAATTTCTTTGCGAAAAACATCCTTTAGTTCATTTAAAGCAAGTAATGTTTTACTATGATTTTTATGTATTTCTTCCTGATCTTTTGCTTGATAATTATGCCCGGTATGAGCCAGAAATCCTTTACAATTCAGCCTATCGGATTCCTTCATTAAACTTACTAACAAACGAATAGAACCCGTAGACTCAGCAGGAATACCTGAACGTTGATAGCCTGTATCCACTTTAATGAATACTCCTACTTTATATTTTAATCCTGATTGTAAAAAAGCAATAGTTTCCTGTGATTCAACAACTAAATTTAATTGGATTTTTGAAGCCAAGTCATTAATCAAGTCAATTTCACGAACATTTACAGGAATTGCCACAGTAATATCATTCCATCCATAATTGGCAAAATAGCCAGCCATTTGCATCGAAGAAACTGTTATTGTTTCCACACCTCTTTCCTTAAACCATTCTCCAACCTGAGCCGATTGATGTGTTTTAAAATGAGGACGCAGCCGAGTACTCGAGCGCTGAGCCTTAGCCAGCATCGTTTCAATATTTAATATACATTTTGCTTTATCAAGCAAAAGTGTTGGGCGAATTATTTGAGAATCTAAATTTTGCATCAAAATTGATTTGAAATAGTTTTCAATCTACAAACTAAGTTTTTATCGTATTTTGGATCTTATATCCATTAAAATATGATCTCTCACACTTAATATATTTTCTGAGAAGCCGACTTTGTAAATGTGCGGACTAATAAATCGCTTGTGTTCATCAGGTAATTGTGCAAATCGCTTTCTTACATATACATTTATTTCGACCGGAGATTGGTTTTCAATTAATATCTCTCCTTTTTCCATCACCTTACTCATCAATTCTTCACACTTATAATCTGTAACGTAAGTGTGCTTATGACTATGAAAAGGGTGAAACAATCGATTTGTAGTTTCTTCATTTTCTAACAAAATACCATCTCTAAAAAACATTCCGTCCTCATCGAAATAACGCATTACCTTTTTCTTTCCAGGCATGGTGATTTTTTCAATGTTCTCAGATATTTTCAATCTTGGAATCCCGTTATTCTGAACTAATTTATAAACACCATCCAAAGCTCCTGTATCTTTTCCAGTTACCAACTCGGTTCCAATTCCATAACCATCAATTTGCGCTCCCTGATCGTTCAAACTTTTAATTACATACTCATTCAGCTGATTTGATGCAATGATATTCACATAATCCAGACCAGCATCATTCAACATTTTCCGGGCCTTTTTACTTAAATATGCTAAATCACCACTATCCAAGCGAATACCGATCATTTTATGTCCTTCCGCTTCTAACTCCTTCGCAACAATTATTGCATTAGGAACACCAGATTTAAGTGTATTGTATGTATCAACCAGCAAAACAGTACTATCCGGATTAATAACAGCATAACTGCGAAATGCTTCCAATTCATAATCAAAACTCTGAATCCACGAATGGGCCTGAGTTCCCGTTACCGGAATATCGTAATTAAATGCACTATAAACGTTCGAAGTTGTATTTGCTCCACCTATCACAGCCGCACGGCTGGCATGTATTCCGCCCAAGCCTTGCGCTCTGCGTAATCCAAAATCGGCAAAATCCTTATCACCTATCACATTTCTTATCCGACAAGCTTTTGTAGCAATTAACGACTGAAAATTCAAATAATTTAGAAGTAAGGTTTCAATTAATTGTGCTTCAATTATATTTCCTTCTACCCTAACCAATGGTTCGTTTGGAAATACAATCTCTCCTTCCTTCATACTATAAACAGTAGCCGTAAATTTAAAATCCCTTAAATAATCCAGAAATTCATCTTTCAATCCGGTTTTCTTCAGAAATTCAATATTCTCTTTACTGTAATTAAAAGTTTTTAATATTTGAAGCAGGTCTTGTAATCCAGCAAAAACAAGGTAACCACCATTATACGGATTGGTTCTGTAATAGTAATCAAAAACGGTTTGTTCATCTTTTTTACCACTTAAAAAATATCCCTGAGCCATAGTCAGCTCATAGTAATCGGTATACAAACCTGTATTCTCTGTTAATGTGTTCATCGGATTAAATTAAATAAAATCTTGCTAAAGATAGGGATTATCTACTATTATGCCCAGAAATGTGGAATCGATATGTTTAGATAGAACATGATATATGCTTTTTGTTTCTATCAGGATTAATCTTAATTTAGCCTGCTTTAGAAGCATAACTTAAACAATAATATAAATTCTTTTAATACACACACAAATGACAGAAACATTTAAAAGAACCTTGCGCGACTCATCGGCAATGCGTTGGGCAATGTTAATCCTAATTTCAGGGCTAACTTTTAGTACCTACTGGTTTCAGGATTTCTTCTCTGGCTTAAAAGGGCTGATGGAATCAGAAATGGGATATAACAGTGAAGAATTTGGTCGGATTCTTGCGTTAACTACCATTGCCAACATGTTTGGTATGATTATTATAGGTGGTATCATGCTCGACAAATGGGGTATTAGAATTGCAGGTATTGTATTTGGAGGTCTTGCTGTTCTCGGTGGAGCAATCTCAGCTTTAGCCGCTTCCGGTTTTTTTGGAACCGATCATGACACCATGTTAAACATGATTATTGTAGGTCGTATACTTTTTGGTTCAGGTCTTGAAGTAGTTTGTGTTGTAGCTACAAGAACCATTGTAAAGTGGTTTAAAGGATACGATCTTGCGCTTGCAATGGCAATCAATATGGGATTTGGGCGATTAGGTAGTGCTATGGCTACTGCTCTTTCTTTAGATATTGGAGGTGGATCCGTTTCTCCTGCTGTTACTTTTGCTGCTTCTCTTATTGGATTAGCTCTTATCATGTTCCTAATTTATACTGTATTTGATATTAAGTTGGACAAACAAGAACGCGCTATCAGTGATAAAAGCGGCGAAGTTTGTGATCCTGAAGAAGATTTTAAATTCTCAGATTTAATTACATTACTTAAGAACAAATCATTCTTATACATTGCTCTTCTTTGTGTATCTTTTTATGCTGCAATTTTTCCATTTATGCAATATGCTCCCGATTTGCTGATTAACAAATTTGGTTTCTCTGAAATTTTACCGCAAGCAGGAGAAATAATTTTATGGGGAAGCAAAGCAATTGGAGCTTCAAGCGTATATCTTATTTTCTTTTTGTTTGCAATTCTTTTTGCTGTAGTACCTAATAACTTTGAGAATAAACAAACCCGATTATTGTTTAAAGCCGGAGCCTTAATTGCTTTCTGTACTTATCTATTCGTAATGAAAGATATTTTAGCGATTTGGTTAGGTAATGGTGCTAAAACAGCGAGTTTAATTCCTCTTGGAACAATTATATTCACGCCCATATTTGGTAATTATGTAGATAAAAAAGGAAAAGCAGCTTCTCTTATGATTATGGGATCATTACTTTTGATTTTTGCTCATATCTCTTTATCAATATTAGATAATGTATTTATAGCTTATTTTGGATTATTAAGTCTGGGAGTTGCATTCTCTTTAGTGCCTGCTGCCATGTGGCCTTCTGTTGCTAAAATTGTTGCAGAGAATAGATTAGGAACTGCATATGCTACCATGTTTACTCTTCAAAATTGGGGATTGGGATTATTCTTCTGGGGAATTGGAGCACTGCTTGATTTTGTAAATCAAAACGTACCTGACGGACAACCTAAAGATTACACAATTCCAATTTTAGTGTTGGTAGGCTGTGGGGTAATTTCAATTTTCTTATCATTCCTATTGAAAAAGGCTGATAAAGAACAAAACTATGGCTTGGAATTACCTAGCTAAATAACTGATTTTATAAAATCTAATATATAGTAAAAGCTGTCCTTCGGGACAGCTTTTTTTATGTGGTCTCGTAAAGCTTTTGTATTTTCGGAACTGCTTATACCGATTAGTAAATTTGCAGACAAAATGGTATTAAACAAACACTATTACGAATGAACACAAATACAATAAAAAATTCACTAAGAGATTCTGTCGTAACTCGTTGGATCATGTTACTACTTGTAGGCTTTGTACTCGCCGCAAACTACTACTTTTACGATGCTCTCTCTCCATTAAAGTCAACATTAACCAAAGAGTTTGGTTTTACCAATACGAATTTTGGCTTGTTTGTCTCGGTTTACTCAATACCGAATGTGTTCTTTTTAATGGCTGTTTTCGGAGGAATAATTCTGGATAAACTCGGTATTCGACGCACAGGATTCATGTTTGTAGCCTTTATGGCCTTTGGAGCATTAGTGACAGCTTACGGTGCCAGTGATATGTACCGTAACGATGGTTTCGGATATGCATTTATGTCTTCCATTTTCCCTGGATATTCTCCTGAACTTAAAATGATGCTTCTTGGACGATTTCTATTTGGTTTGGGTGCTGAAACCAGTATTGTCGTAATCAGTAAGATAATCGTGAAATGGTTTAAAGGAAAAGAATTAGCTCTGGCATTTGGAGTGAAATTAGGTTTGGCCCGAACAGGATCATTCCTTGCTTTTAACCTTTCTCCTGAACTAATAAAATCTCCGGCAGGTTGGACTACTGCAATATGGTTTGCTGCATTTCTGGTACTGGCAGCATTGCTCGTATTTATGATTTACATGATGTTTGATCTGAAATTGGACAAACAAGTAAAACAGGAAGGTCTGCTTTCAACGACTGATGAATTTCATATTTCGGATATCACCAAACTACTAACCAATCGATCATTCATATACGTAACACTCCTGTGTTTAACCTTTTATTCTGCCGTATTTCCTTTTCTTTCTTTTTCATCCGATTTCTTCTTGAACAAATTCAATCTTTCGATAAAAGAAAGTGGTTTTATATCCTCTATGCTACCCATTGGAACAATGATATTTACCCCACTTTTCGGTTTTGTTGTTGATCGCTATGGCAGAGCTGCCTCTTTAATGATTTATGGATCGGTAATTTTAGTTGCTGTGCACCTTATTTTTGCTTTTACCAGTTTATCTCCATACGTTTTGATGGTGATACTTGGACTTGCATTTTCACTGGTTCCGGCATCCATGTGGCCATCAGTTGCCAAAATGGTTGATGAGAAACGAATTGGCTCGGCATATGGTTTGATGTTTTCGGTTCAGAATCTTGGTTTATGGGCATTTCCTATTCTTGCTGGCGTTGTTTTAGACAGAACAAATCCTGCCGGAACAGAACAACTAGATTATAAATACACAATGATCATGTTTGCTGGTTTAGGAATTTTAGGACTAATTTTCGCGATCCTACTTAAAAGAGAAGATAAAGTATCCGGCTATGGTTTGGAGTTGCCATCCAATAGCAAGTAAATAAAATATACTACAAGCAAAAGAGCTGTCCTTCGGGATGGCTTTTTTCGTATCTCAACCATAAGTTTCATAGAATCAAAAGAAGTATAAATCTGCTCTTGAAGAAGAAAGTAATTTGTAATCGAGCCAAGTGATATTTTAAACTGCGGGCAATTATAACCTAAGCCGATGAAATATTAATTGGCTTTTTATCCGTCTTACAAGTAGCTTACAGTCGGGTGTTATTATCTGCAAATTCCCTGTTTTAAGGACATAATAGCCTTCTACCAATAGAAACTTACTTATTTAGCCATCTAAACGTTTACTAGCCATCTTATTAAATATTCTTTAACTGGATATTTTTCTACTAAAAAGCTATATTCATAAATGTAGGAATCTTCTTTTCTCTGATTAGGGAAATGGTTTTATCAGTTTGAAATCGAATGAAATATACTGTCCCCAGTAAAAGCAGAAATATTTTTCAGATGGTAAGAAATCAGACATCAGCAACACTATATATAGTGAGCTTGATAGAATATGAGAAAAAGATCTATTTAGACTAGTTCTATATTTTAAATTTAGCTCGTATTTTCATTATGATTTAAAGAGCAACTTTGTAGATTTAAAATCCGTTACTATCAAAAAATTATAGTAGTTACACAATACACCCAATAGAAGGATGTATTGTGCATATTTTAAGATCAATAAAAGAAATATAAGTGTACATGCACATTCACAATCGTTGAACAAAAACCGCCTATGGCGGTAGTTCAGAAATAAGCTTGTAACTTGATTAGAGATTTATTCATTATGAAATACTTAATACAGAACAAGATGCTGTAAAAAGAGAAAAGTATCTTAAATCTGGAAGAGGTCGAGATTGGTTAAAAAAGGAGAAAGAATTAAATAATTTAAACGGAAGGCAGGCGGGAGTTGATTTATTCGATTTAATCTGTCACGTTACTTTTGAGCAACCACCACTTACAAGAAAAGAACGAGCAAATAATGTGAAAAAACGAGATTGTTTTAAAAAATATGGTACAAAAGCTCGCAAGGTTTTAGAAAGTTTACTTGATAAATATGCAGACGAAGGTATTACCAATATTGAAAGTATAGATATACTAAAAGTAAAACCGCTAACCGATTTTGGTTCGCCAATGGAAATTATTAAAAAGTTTGGAAGCAAAGCAAAATATTTAGAGACAATAAAAGAATTAGAATACGAATTATATAATACGGGTGCTTAATGGCAAATAATGATAAAATAGAAAAATCATTCTCAGATAGTTTTATACAGCAAGTTAAAGATATAATTACCAATGCTCAAAACAAAGCCGTTAGGGCTGTAAATTCCGAGCGTGTAATTATGTATTGGGAGATTGGAAAGAAAATAGTTATTGAAGAGCAAAATGGGAAAGAAAGAGCAGATTATGGTTCATTTTTAATTGGAAATTTATCAAAAGAACTGACTACTATCTTTGGCTCTGGTTTTTCTCAAAGACAACTTGAAACTTGCCGTCAGTTTTATAAAGTGTTTCAAATTCCGCACACACTGCGTGCGGAATTGAATTGGTCTCAATACAAACTACTTATCCGCATTAATGATGCAGATAAACGTGCATACTACATCGAAGAAACGTGTAAGAATAATTGGTCGTTCCGACAACTTGAAAGACAAATTAACAGCCAACTCTACGAGCGACTTTTATTAAGTACAAACAAAGAAAAAGTGCTTGCAGTAGCTAAAGGCGAAGCAAAGCCCGAACATCCCAAAGAGATAATAAAAGACCCAATGGTTTTAGAGTTTTTAGGACTTAAACCGCAAGCAGAATATTATGAAAAAGACTTGGAACAAGCCATAATTACCAATATTCAACATTTCTTACTTGAATTGGGTAATGGTTTTTCATTTGTAGCTCGACAAAAACGACTGCAACTTCAAGATGATGAGTTTTTTGCAGATTTGGTATTTTATAATCGTTTATTAAGATGTTTTATAGTGATTGAAATTAAAACTCAAAAACTATCTCATCAAGATATTGGGCAATTACAAATGTATGTAAACTATTACGATAGATACGAAAAGCAAGACGATGAAAACCCAACAATAGGTATTTTGTTATGTGCAGATAAAAACAATGCAATGGTAGAATTGGTGTTACCTGACAATAACAATACAATTTTGGCTAGCAAGTATCAATTATACTTACCTACAAAAGAGCAAATTTTAAAACAGGTTGAAGAAATAAGCAAAAAGTAAATGGCAAACTTAAAAGTACATGCTAACAAATGTAACCGTTGCACAACCAAATAATATTTCTAAAAAATAAGATAGGAGCTTTAACAGTTTGCTAATTAGCGAGCTTTTAAAGCTTCTTTTTTAGGTTAATAATCCCAAAACTTTAAATTATTGAAGGCTTAGATAGAAGCTAAATGAGCCAAAC
>JAESUW010000044.1 GCA_016760525.1 Labilibaculum sp. | reverse complement strand
AAAAATTGGTTTTTCACCCCAAACCCGACTTCATTTTTTGGCACAACACAAAAAACAGAAGCAAAAAAATAAAATCTTTTTGCAACATTCTGCAAAGCACGGTGGTCTAATAGGCAAAATACATTCAGAAACTTAAATTTTAAAATATGAATATTGGCGAATTATTAATGGCAGCAGTGGTGTTTTTTAGTATCATCACATTTGTGAAAACGATGTCTTCACATTTTCTAAAGCGTAAAATTATTAAAACAGGTCACTTCGATCGTGCAGAGATTTTAGACCAAAACACAGATATTGAAGTGAAGAAACAAGTAAAGTATGATCAATATCCAGCATTAAAGTGGGGATTGGTAGCCTTTTTTGGAGGATTAGGATTTATTGTACTTGAACTATTAGGAACACAATTTCCTCAGTTTACAGAGTATCGAAGCTCTATGCCTTACGGAATTTTCTTTGTTTTTACTTCTATTGGATTTTTATCTTACTACTTAATAATGAGCAAAAAAGTAAAAGAGTAAACTTCTTTATGTAATCATTGTAAAAGTAAACCCTCCAAAGGCAATTCATTGCACAATGGAGGGTTTATTTTTTAATATACTAATCTATAGAGAGTTTGATTTTCATCTAAAATAGTTCCCTGTAATAGTCTAAAAGAGCTTTCCATTGCTCATGTTGTTTTTCCTACTACTAAAAAGTGACTATTGCTTGTCGAAAGTTAATTTCCGATGTCCAAAAGTGCTTTTTACTTAAAAACAGTATTTGTTTTCTTCAATCAATTTTCCGGCAATTAATCGGCGCTCTGCTTTGCTGTTTAAACCAGCATGTTTAGTGAATCGTTTTAGTCCTAAAAGCATCATTCGTAATTCATCGCCTTGTGCAATTGCGTTGGTTGCATCTTTGGCATTTTTATGAATGCGGTCGGCAGCATCGTAAAAGAAAACTTTACACATAGCTATTTGTTCTGTGCATGCTTCTTCGCCTTTTAATTCAATCAGCTTTTTTACACGCAATAAAAGTGATTCTGCCTGATAGCAATCGATAATCATATCAGAAATATTCATTAGTATTTCCTGTTCATCGCTTAGTTTTTGCATGAATTTTTGTGTCGCAGCACCTGCAATTAACAGGGCACTTTTCTTAAATCCAACTATTAGTTTGCTTTCTCTGGCCAACAGTGATGTATCTTCTTCACCAAATTCAGGAATTGCCATTAATTCTTTCACAACATTTTGGGCTGCCGATAAAAGAGGCAATTCATTTTTGAAAGCTTTACGCAATAAAAAGTCTACAATCAGCATTCGGTTTATCTCATTGGTTCCTTCAAAAATTCGGTTGATACGGGAATCGCGGTAAGCACGCTCCATAGGTGCTTCGGAAGAGTAGCCCATTCCTCCATAAATCTGAACACCTTCGTCGGTTACATAGTCTAAGACTTCGGATGCAGCAACTTTTAAAATGGCAGCTTCGGCAGCAAATTCTTTCTGAGCCTGAATAACAGCCTTTTCTTTTGGCATTCCTTCCTCTATTAAGTGAAGCATTGTATTTTGTATGTCGTTGCTGCAACGATAAATGGCCGATTCTACCACATAGGTTCTAGTTGCCTGTTCTGCAATTTTGTATTGAATAGCTCCAAAATTTGCAATGGTCTGTCCGAATTGTATTCGTTCATTGGCATAAGTAATTGAATGGGTAATTATTTTTTTGCCAGCACCTAAAACAGCAGCAGCTAATTTTATTCTTCCATTGTTCAGAATGTTTAAGGCGATTTTAAAACCTTCGCCTCGTTCTCCAAGTAGATTTTCTGCCGGAATTTTACAATCTTCGAAAAACATCATACAGGTCGATGAGCCTTTAATGCCCATCTTTTTTTCTTCCAGTCCGAGTTTGATGCCATTAAAAGTTTTCTCAACAATAAAAGCACTTAGATTTTTATCGTCATCTATTTTGGCAAAAACAGTGTAAATATCCGCAAAGCCAGCATTGGTAATCCACATTTTTTGCCCGTTTAACACGTAGTGCGATTCATCGGACGAAAGTATGGCCTTACTTTTTCCAGAATTGGCATCCGATCCGGATCCGGGTTCAGTTAAACAATAGGCTCCCTTTGCTTCACCGCTTGCCAGCAGTGGTAAATACTTTTCTTTCTGTTCTTGTGTTCCGTAATATAAAATTGGGAGTGTACCAATTCCCACATGAGCAGCGTAAGCAACAGCAAAAGAGCTGTAGGTTCCCATTATTTCGGTACTTAGCATCGAAGTATTCAGATCTTGACCGAATCCACCGAATTCTTCCGGAACGGCAATGCCCAACAAACCAAGTTCTCCGGCTTTGTCCATTAAGCTGGTCATTAAGCCTTTTTTCTGGCTGTCGATTTGATCCAAAAGAGGAAGAATTTCCTTTTCCTGAAAATCACGACAAGTTTCCATGATCATTTTTTGTTCCTCCGAAATTTCTTCAGGGATGAATATATCTTGTGGATTGGTTTCTTTTACTAGAAATTGTCCTCCTTTTACTGTTTTTATCTTTTCCATTTTATTCTAATTAGTGGTTATCAATTTCAGCAGTTTTTTATTCTCCCTTCAAGGGGAGATGTCCGAAGGACAGAGGGGTGTTATACCAAATGGGCTTTAGGCTTGGCTATAAAGCTAAATGGTATAATGCCGATGTATGTTGAGTTGAGGCGTAGATGAGCTTGTGAATTTATGGTTCAAAAGAAACAACAATCGGTATTATTATATCCGATCAGATTGAAAATTACAACAACTCAAAAATTCCTGCGGCTCCTTGTCCCGAACCAACACACATGGTAACCATGCCGTATTTTTGTTTTCGTTTTTTCATTTCGTGAAGCAGTTGAACCGATAATTTTGTACCTGTGCATCCAAGAGGATGGCCAAGAGCAATTGCTCCTCCGTTCACATTGATGATTTCAGAATTCAGATCCAATTCCTTTATCACGGCAAGTGCTTGAACTGCGAAGGCTTCGTTAAGCTCTATTTGCTCTATTTGATTTATTGCTAAACCAGAGCGTTTCAAAACTTTTGGAATGGCTTTTACGGGGCCTATTCCCATGTGTTTCGGTTCCACTCCTGCAACCGAATAGGAAACAAAGCGAGCTATTGGTTCTACATTTAGTTGTTTCAGCATTTTTTCAGATACCACCAGAACAAATGCTGCACCATCAGAGGTTTGTGATGTGTTACCGGCGGTAACACTTCCACCCTGAGCAAAAACCGGTTTTAATTTACTCAAGGCTTCCTCAGTTGTTCCTAATCTTGGGCCTTCGTCTAAGCTAATAATGTGTTCTCTGCTTTCAGCTTTATCCTTCCCATTCACAAAAGTTTCCATCACTTTAATTGGAACTATTTCGTCGGCAAAGCGATTTTGAGCCAATGCTTCCAATGCTTTTTGGTGAGAGTGATACGCAAATTCGTCTTGCTCTTTGCGGGATATATTGTACTTTACCTGTAAAGCTTCGGCGGTAATTCCCATGTTCCAGTACCAATCGGGATGCGATTTTGCAATTCCCAAATTAGGAGTCAGGCGCCATCCACCCATTGGCATCAACGACATCATTTCAACACCACCGGCAAAAATACAATCGGCCAAACCAGCCTCAATTTTAGATGCCGCAATAGCAATGGTTTCTAATCCCGATGAGCAATATCGATTCACGGTCATTCCCGGAACCTGAATGTTGTTCAGTCCCATTATGGCGATCATACGACCAACATTTAGGCCTTGTTCTGCTTCAGGCGTTGCATTTCCTACAATAACATCATCTACCATTGCAGGATCTAAATTTGGAATCTCTTTCATGATGTGCTGTACCACTTGGGCAGCCATATCATCGGGACGAATGAATCTTAGTTTTCCCTTTTTTGCTTTGCCTACAGCACTTCGGTAGGCGGCTACTATATATGCGTTCATATTTTTTGTGTTTAGAAGTTAGTACCGAGTAACTAGTTGCGAAGTATTTTACCTTTTTGTAACAGACTTTGCATTCGTTCCAGGCTTTTCTTTTGCTGACATAGTTTTACAAAAGCAATTCGTTCCAGATTTAAAAGGTAGTTCTCAGAAACTTCTGCAGGTTCACTTAGTTCTCCACCACTTAAAACTTTTCCAAGTTCTACGGATAGATATTTATCGTACTCCGAAATGTAATTGCCAACTTCCATTCCGTCTGCTCCGGAATAAACCAAAGCCAGTCCTTCAGCTCCCAACACACGAATGTTTTTGGTTGGCAGAGGAGGAGTGTAGCCTTTTTCGCACATTAGGAGTGCGGCTTTTTTTGCATATAACAATTGATGCTTTCTGCTCACAATCACTTCATCAACATCTTTTCGCAGGTAAGATAATTCGAAGGCCTCGTATCCTGATGTTGATACTTTTGCTTGTCCGATAGTCAGGAATTTATCCCGGAAACGGTTGGTTCTAATATCGTCTAAAGCTATTTCTTTCGACAGGCGATAGGCAAATTCTTTGGTGCCTCCACCAGCAGGAATTACGCCAACTCCCATTTCAACCAGTCCCATATAGGTTTCTGCATGAGCAATTACCTTATCGGAGTGCATGCAAACTTCACAACCACCACCTAGTGCCAATCCGTGAGGAGCTGCAATTACAGGAACAGAGGCATATTTTATTTTTAGCATGGTATTTTGGAAGGTGCGAACAACCATATCCAGCTCTTCGAACTCTTGTTCGATAGCAAGCATAAATACCAAGCCGATATTTGCCCCAGCCGAAAAGTTTTCTCCTTCGTTGGAAATAATGAGAGCTTTGTATTCTGTTTCTGCCAATTCTATAGCTTTGTTGATTCCTTGAATAATTTCACTTCCAATGGTATTCATTTTGGTATGAAATTCCAGATTGATTACTCCATCACCTAAATCGATAATGCTGCATCCTTCGTTGTCCCAAACACTGTGAGTAGGGCGAAGATTATTTAAAACGATAAGTTGTTCCGTTCCTGGAATTGTCAGATATTTCTGACTTGCGATATCAAAGAATTGTTTGTTGCCATCTTTCAACTGATAGAATTGCTGATTATTCTCAGCCATTTTATAAATCCAGTCTGCCGGCTTAAATCCCAGCTCTTCCATCATGGGAATGGTCTTTTTTAAACCCAGAGCATCCCAAATTTCGAATGGACCCATTTCCCATGCAAAGCCTGTACAGATAGCTTCATCTATTTTGTAAATTTCATCTGAAATTTCTGGTATACGATTCGATACATAGGCGAACAGGCCTAAAAATAATTTGCGATAAAATTGACTGACTTTTCCTTCTCCTTTCAACAGCAATTTAAATCTGTTGTTGAGATGAGGAATGGCTTTAGCGGCCTCAAACTCGGCGAATTTTATATGTTGTTTGGCCTGATATTCAAAGCTGGATAAGTTCAAACTAAGAATTTCACTTTTTCCCTCTTCTGTTTTAATCTTTTTATAGAATCCTTGTCCGGTTTTAGCTCCCAGCCATTGGTTTTCCATTAGTTTTTGAATAAAATCCGGAATTTCAAAAACATTTTTTGATTCATCATGAATAAGTGCTTTTTGCAGATTTTGAGCTACAAAAACTAATGTGTCCAATCCAACTATATCGCATGTTCTAAAAGTAGCCGACTTAGGTCGTCCGATAACTGCACCGGTTAGTTTATCTATTTCCTCAACCGAAAAATTGAATTCTTTCATTAGGTGAAATACAGACATCATTGAATATACGCCAATTCTGTTGGCGATGAATGCAGGTGTGTCTTTGCAAATTACCACTGATTTTCCCAAATGCCTTTCTCCATATTCCGTAAGGAAATCGATCACTTCTTGTGAGGTGTGTTTTGAAGGGATGATCTCAAGCAGTTTGAGATATCTTGGTGGGTTAAAAAAGTGAGTTCCACAAAATGATTGTTTAAAATTATCGGACCTTCCCTCCAAAAGCATTCCGATTGGAATACTTGAAGTGTTGCTTGTTATTAAGGAATTCGCTTTCCTAAATTCCTCAATTCGAGTATATAATTTTTGTTTGATTGATAAGTTTTCAACAATCACCTCTATGATCCAATCACAATCTTGAATTCGATAAAGATCATCTTCAAAATTTCCAATGCGTATTCGCTTTGCAAAGTTTTTCAGATACAATGGAGCTGGGGTCATTTTTACTGTTTTTGCAAGCTGTTGACTTACAATTCTATTTCTCACCTTAGGATGTTCAAGAGAGAAGCCCGCTTTTTCTTCATCCGTATTTAATTCTTTTGGAGGCATATCCAATAAGAGAACTTCTAATCCGATATTTGCAAAATGACAGGCGATTTGGGCACCCATAACACCGGCTCCCAAAACGGCAACTTTTCTTATTTTACGATGCATATATGTAATTTTTTAAGTGTGTGTCAGCAATAAATTTCTTCAATTTTTAATTGATATTTATTTTTTAATACTCTTCGTTTTAATTTAAGAGTTGGTGATAGCTCTCCTGATTCGGGGGTCCATACATCGGGAATCAATTTGAAACTTTTAATTTTTTTAGGTCGATCTAAATTAAGATTGGTTTTTTGAATTTCCTTCCAGATACGATCTTGAATTTTCTGTTCTTTTATGACTTGTGCCGGATCGGTAAATGGAATTTTCTTACGTTTGCAATATTCTTTTAAAAATTCAAAATCAGGAGAAATGATCACTGACGGGAATCTTTTATGCTCCCCAATAACAATGCTTTGATCAATAAACGGAGATTCTTTTAATTGGTTTTCGATAACCTGAGGAGCAATGTAAATACCTCCCGAAGTTTTGAAAATTTCTTTTTTACGATCGGTGATTTTTAAGAAACGCTCTTCCTCCCAACAGCCAATATCTCCTGTGTGAAACCAACCATCTTCATCAATAACTTGTTTGGTTAATTCAGGATTTTTGTAATAGCCCAACATCACATTCGGACCACGAGTAAGAATCTCACCATCATCTGCAATTTTAACTTCAACACCTTTTAATACTGGTCCTACAGTTCCAAATTTCACATCAGGATACGAGTTTTGATTAGCTGCAATTATAGGAGAGGTTTCGGTTAGGCCATATCCTTCCTGAACAGGAATTCCGACTGCCCAAAAAAGGCGCTCTAAACGAACTTGCAATGGGGCGCCACCAGAGCACATGAACTTAATATTACCACCCAAAGCTTCTTGCCATTTGCTGAAAATTAGTTTACGGGCTATTTTTAATTTGAATTCATACCATTTCCCGTTGGCTTCGTTCAATTCATATTTTTGGCCAAGATTAACAGCCCAGAGGAAAATCATTTTTTTTAAAAAAGGCAGGCTTTTTCCCTTAGCCATAATTTTATCGTATACTTTTTCGAGCAAACGAGGAACAGTTGCAAAACCATCAGGTTTTAGTTCTCTTAAATTATCGCCAATAGTCTCCATACTTTCGGCATAGTAAATACTAAGTCCTTTATATTGGTATTGGTAATTTACCATACGTTCGTATACATGGTTTATTGGAAGAAAACTCAATGTTTTGTGAGATGAATTTAAAGACAGGCGTGCTGCAGATGCTAATACATTGCTCATGAAATTGTTGTGAGAAAGCATAACTCCTTTTGGATTTCCTGTAGTTCCGGAGGTATAGATAATTGTTGCTAAATCATCGGGTTGAATGCTATCCTTTATTTCCAATAGTTTTGTTTGCAGCTTATCCTTTGCTTTTTCTCCACATTCAAGTAATCTTTCCCAGTGAGTTACTGATTTTATTTTCTCAAACGAATAGACAAATTTCACCGATGGATGATTCTTTAGCAGAGGAGCAATTTTTTCGTATAGAACATAGTCTGACACGAAAATTGCAACAGGTTGACAATGAAGAATAATGTAATCGTAGCTTTTAGCATTTATTGTAGGATACAAGGGGACATGAATTGCCCCAATTTGTGCCAAGCCCATGTCAACAAAATTCCATTCAGGTCGGTTGTTGGATATAGTGATAACGCAATCATTCTTTTTGATCTCATTTTCGAGCAATGCATAACTTATTAAATTGCTGTAGTTAATGTATTGTTCCGATGAAAATGGGATCCATTCATTTTCTTCCTTTTTTACAAAGGCATCTTTTTTGTCCGGGAAGTTTTTCCGGTAATTGTCCAGTAAATCAAAAATGCGCGTTACCATAAATAAATATTTAGGTGGGTGAGTTAGTATAGCATGTCAAAATGTAGATTTGATACATGATGAGGCGCAAAGGGATATAGTCTCTACAAGGAAGAGGTGAGAGGATAAGAAAATAATTCTTGCAGTAATGAAAAAAAATCTAATTGTGAATTTCTACTGTTTTGAAAACGAAATTAGATCTATATAGAATTTACGAAAAGGTTTTCGAAAATGAAAGAATAATTGGTGAGTATGCTTTTTTATTTGGTGAGTGGAAAAAAAGGAAGCTATTTACAGCTTCCTTTTATACTATTATAATAGTTCGTTAAGTTGTTGTAAGTATTTGTTTTTTAGACTGATACGCAATAAGACTGCTGATTGCTAAAACTCTGAAAATAAGCGGTTTATAAATTAGTCTAATATTTCATATCTAATCCCGAAGGCTTTCGGGACTAACGATCTATTATTATAAATGATAGTTCTTTATTTGTTGAAATCCCCTGAGAAAATCTTCAATTTTCATTCGTTTTTTTCCAGCTTGTTGGAGCATTTTAATCGAAATATAGCCTCCTGTAACAGCTATCTTTAAGAAATATTTACCGTCGGTTAGCAGGTTCCCAATTTTTTCAGTGTGATTTATCACTTCTTTTTCAGTTGCATATATTTTTAGTCCAATCAATTTTCCTTCTTCATTAGGAACTAATTCGGTCCAGGAAGCAGGGTAAGGACTTAAGCCACGAATAAGGTTATGGATCGAGTGCAGATCTTTGCTCCAATCAATTTTACAATCTTCCTTAAATATTTTTGGAGCTGATTTTAATTCAACGACTTCTCCGGATAAACTCTCTTGTGGTATTTGAGGATATTCACCCGCTTCAATGGCTTGAACAGTTTTAACAACCAACTCAGAACCAAGCATCATCAATTTATCATGAATAACTTCTACGTTATCATTATCGCCAATGGAAATTCTTTCTTGAAACAGGATGTTACCAGTATCAATTTTATGCTGAAGCAGGAAGGTTGAAACGCCTGTTTCCTTATCTCCGTTAATAATAGCCCAATTGATGGGTGCCGCACCTCTGTATTGAGGAAGAAGAGATGCGTGTAGATTTAGAGTGCCATATTTAGGCATGTCCCATACCATTTCAGGAAGCATTTTAAATGCTACCACCACTTGAAGATCTGCTTTTAACGCCCGAAGCTCTTCCATAAATTCTTCATTGCGGAATTTCTCCGGCTGAAGAATCTTAAGTCCCTTTGCTGCAGCGAATTTTTTAACTGCAGCTTCTTTAATTTGTTGTCCTCTGCCAGCAGGTTTGTCTGGATTGGTAATTACACCCACAACATTACACCCTGCATTTAGTAAGGCTTCAAGAGGAGCAACTGCAAAATCGGGCGTACCCATGTATACAATTCGAATGTTATTCATATTTCCTTACTCTTTTAATGTTCTGTTTCCTTTGTTGTGTTTTGGGAAGTAGGGGCAATGTTTACAGCCATTTCCACAGCAATATCCTCTTTCTGTCAAATACTTTTTGCTAAGTATTCGATATCCATCCGGACTCATAGTATAGTCTATATCTGGTTTTAAATCGTCGAACATTTTATTCCTGGTTGATTTGTAAAAATTCGTTTACCTTTTCATTTTTGATCGTGACAGAAAGGTGATAATGAGAAATTTTAAGCTTGTCATTTTCCATAATTATAACTCCAGATCCACGACAAACTCCCATCCAAGTGTTTAGTAACTCATCAAACCATATGGTTTGCAAATCATCCGAGTAATATATTTGTCTGTCGAATGGTTTAAAATCCCAGGTTTTTCCTTTTAAGAAGTGAGGTTTACAAAATTGATAGAATTCTTTTTTTGTCCAACGTTCATTTGCATCGGTACCAATGTAAATTGCATTTTCACTCATCATATCAAAATAAGTATCCAATTTAGCCTCGGAAGCAGCAATATGCCACTTTTCGATAAATTTAACTATCTCTTTTTTTTGTGGAGGAGTAGATGTTTTACATGAGTTTGATACAAGGACGATTATTAAACTGAAAATAAGACTTAACTTATACATCTTTTTTCTTTAACAAATTTAAAGGGTTGATTTTCTTAAAGAAATCAATATAATTCTCAATATTGAAAACAGCAGAATCGGTTGTCGCTTTATAAGTTAGAATAATCCCAATGGGGAGAACGACTAATGAAGACATCCACATGCCCCAGACAGGTTCAATAACCAGCTCTTTTGAAAAACGTTCGGCGGTCATTGAAATAATATAATAAGCAATAAAAAATAAGACCGAAACAATTACTGGTATACCAAGTCCGCCTTTACGGATAATTGCTCCCAAAGGGGCTCCAATAAAGAAAAAGATAAAACAGGCAAATGGTAATGTGAATTTACGATGCCATTCGTTGGTGTATTTTCTAATCCACTTAATTTGTGATGAATACTCACCATTTTTTCTGGATATTCTCTCACGAGTTTTTCTTCCTTTCTCTAGAGCATAATCAATTGTTGTTTGTTTTTCCAATAAAGAAAGCGTATTAAATAACGAATCGGCATTTTTGGTTTTAGCCTTAATTAAAACGGATTTAACAGAATCTATTAATAAGGTTTTAGGTTCTTTCGAAAAATATTTGTTAGCAAGGCTTTTAGCAAAAATAGTTTTTTCTTTATTTAATTTTAAGGAAAGAGAATCTTCTTGATTTGTCAGTTGTCCCAGATTCAGCATCCTATAACTGTTTTTGTAAATACTTTCGTCGGTTCGTTTTAATTCATTTCCCGGTAATGAAATATTTTGTTTGAATACTCTGAATTTTATTCTTCGGGAAGGATGATTCTTATTTCTTTTTCGGGGTTTTTGTTTGACCTCTTGATAGATATTACCACTATAAAGTGTAAGATTCATGGTTAATTTGTCGTCCGAAATGACCATTGTTCCCGAATCGGCTACTGTTACATCAGTATTTCCAAGATTTTTTCGATGATCATAGATCAAAAGATCATGCATCATTCCGGTGTTTTTGTTAATCTTGCCAACCTTAACACTAAATTTTGGCAGATCATTGGTGAAAATTCCTTCTTTAAGAATTAATTCAGGATTTTGTTTTTTGATGTCACGAAGTAAGGTTGCTGTTTTAAGAGAAGCAATAGGCATTATATTGTTTGAAAAATAGAACGCTCCCAAACTAATTAGGATAACAAGAATGATTAACGGCTTCATGATCCTTTGTAAGGATATTCCAGCCGCTTTCATTGCAAGTAGTTCGTAATTCTCACCCATATTTCCGAAAGTCATTATGGAGGCTAATAAAATAGCTAAAGGCAGTGCCATTGGAACTAAAGTCGCCGAAACATAAAAAAGAAATTCAGCAATAATAGTCCAATGCAAACCTTTCCCCACCAATTCATCGATATAACGCCATAAGAATTGCATAAGCAAAACGAACATGCATATAAAAAAGGTAAATGCTAAGGGTCCTAAAAAACTTTTTAAAATAAATGAATGTAATCTTTTCATTCCTTGCCATTTTGGTTGATAGATGGAATCTAAAATATCTTTCAACCAGATTAGTAAATCATGTTTGTTGAAACTTCACGATTTGTTCCATACAAAACAAGACCCATAATACAATGAAATTGGGTCTTGAGGAATACAAAAATAAGGTATTTTAATTAAGTTTCGTAAATAGTGGAGTGTTAAAAATTATATCCCTAAAACATGTCTCAAAGCTGAGATCTGAGAATCCCATAGTTCGATTCCTTCATCGATCTCATCTTCTTCTGCATAATCGGTAATGATTAAAGATAAATCGTTAGTTAGGGCATCAATTTCAATTTTGAATTCGAAAAAACTTTCTGCATCATCGCTGTCCAACCAGTGAAAACGTACAAGGCGATTATCTTTTTTAAGAAGAAGTTCCGCGTCTTGTTCAGAGCCTTCCCATATGAAAGTGAATACTTTCCCTTTTTGATTAACATCATCAGCAAACCATTCTGATAAACCACTGGCACTACTTAATCTATCGTAAATTACTTTCTGTGAAGCACGGAGCACATATTCTAATTCAAATTGTTTCATCGGATGGGACTTAATTTTAGTAAAAATAAATATGTAAAAACTATTTGTATAAAATTTACAGTCTTTGCATAGAACTCAAAATATTGTTTTTTTTAATTAAAAACATGAATTGTAAGTTACTACTGAAATTTTGCGCAAGATACTTAAGATTATGGAATTAAAAAACAACAATATTGAAACTTTAGTCTTTTTTCATATTGTTTACTATCTTTTGTTCTGTCAATAGTTTAATTGCTTAATATAAGAAAAATTTTAGAAATAAGATTTATATGGCACAATTCTAAACTTTATCGAAAAAAATGGTCAAGGATTTTTTTTAAATGAAAAAGGATTTTATATTTGCACCTCGTTAGAAAAACGGCGAGGTAGCTCAGCTGGTTAGAGCGCGTGATTCATAATCACGAGGTCGGCGGTTCAAGCCCGCCTCTCGCTACTAAAAGGGATCAGATATTATCTGATCCTTTTTTCATTTTAATGTTTTATTATCTTTTTTGAAAAATAAAATAAAGAAATTTTAAGTGTAATATTTCTGTAATTGAGTTAGTTTGCATTATTCGGATAGAATGATGGTTTTTTTTACGGGAAAAGATTTTTTTAAGAAATAAAATGCAATTATATTTGCACCGCAATCCAGCAAAAATGGCGAGGTAGCTCAGCTGGTTAGAGCGCGTGATTCATAATCACGAGGTCGGCGGTTCAAGCCCGCCTCTCGCTACAAAAGGGAATAACTGAAAAGTTATTCCCTTTTTATTTTTAAGGATATGACTACAATAAGACAATGGTTATTTTATCTTTGTTAACTTAAAAAAAACAAATAGAATATGATGACAAATAATTGGTTTGAGTGCAAAGTGAAATACGTGAAAATTGATGAAGTATCTGGTAAAGATAGAAAGGTTTCTGAGCCATATTTGGTAGATGCGGTGTCTTTTACCGAGGCAGAAGCAAGAATTCACAAGGAGTTGGAACAAATGATTAGCGGAGATTTTAACGTCACAAACATCAGCAAATCAAATGTGACCGAGTTGTATCCAAATGAGAATGGTGATCGTTGGTTTAAGGTTAAGGTTTCATTTATCGACGTAGACGAAGCTTCAGGAAAAGAGAAAAAAGCAAATCAATATATGCTTACCGAAGCGAATAATGTAAAGCATGCATATGAGTTCTTAGAGGAGTGTTTAAGTGATATGATTGTACCTTACGAAATTCATGCAATTTCAGAAAGTCCATTAATGGATGTGTTTCCATTCTTTAACAATGATGTTAATGAAGAGATTCCTGAAAATTTGAAGCCTATTGCTGAAATAGAAGTAAATAGTGACGAATTTGAATAGATCAGATTTTTCTGATTCCGTTTTTTATCGAAAGTATATCTTATTTCGTATATTAAATTTCTTAAAACCCTATCCATTGATCTAAATATCATTTGGATAGGGTTTTGTGTTTATTTGATTCCTATAAGATTCATAAATACGTTACTACTAAAAATAATACCGGTTAGTATTTAAAATTACTCACTAATTTTTCCGATAACATTATTTGGAATTTAACACAGTATCTATCGGCATTATACCAGTGAGTAAATTTGCAGACAAAATGGTATAAGAGCCTTCTTCGTCAGGGTTCTTGGCATGGTAAAGAGATTACTTTATTTATTGAGGTCAAGCTCATTTATTTTGATAAGAATTGTTAATTTTAATGATCACTAAAAAATACATAATGTCAGAAATTAAATTTGAGTCAATAGGAATTATTCGAACGTCATATAAAACTCTTGAGAATATGCCCATACAACCAATGGGAGCAAAAGGGGAAAAAGCAATTATTGAATTGAATTCTAAATTTGTTGATGGATTAAAGGATTTGGAGGAATTTTCTCATGTTACTCTCATTTACCATTTGCATAAAGTAAAGGATTATAAGCTTCATGTTATTCCATTTATGGATACCGAGGAGCATGGTGTTTTTGCAACCCGATCTCCTCGCAGACCAAATGCAATAGGTATTTCAACAGTAAGATTGATTCGTGTGAATGATAATATTCTTCATATTGAAGATGCTGATGTGTTAGATGGTACTCCTTTGTTGGATATTAAGCCGTTTTTCATTCAGTTTGATAATCGGGAGAATACCAAATCCGGCTGGTTGGATCGAAAATGGGATGATAAGCATAAAACTCTGAAATCTGATGAGCGTTTTAAGACATCGATAGAGTAGATTGAGATTTTCTAATCAGAAAAAAACTGCCAAACTTCCTTTTTACAAGAAGCCTGGCAGTAACCTAATTTACCACATACTACTACTGAATTCACTTTTTAAAATCACTTAATTAATTCGATCTTTTTGTGTTGAAATTAATTCTTACTGCTGCAAAATAGGTTGTTGTATAGTACTTCCAGTTCTTTGTTATTTAGTTCCGCTTTTTTTTGTGATGAATACTTTTTTACAGCTTTAATTAATAATTGGCTTTGATTTTCGGTTAACTGAATTCCCATTTCCTTTAAGGCATTTTTTAGCACAGCAACACCAGAATGTTTCCCAATAATGAATTGACTTTTTTGTCCGATTAATTGTGGGTCAAAGGCATGATAACTCATTGGATCTTTGAGCAGACTGCTGCAATGAATGCCTGATTCATGACTGTAAACTTTTTTGCCTGAAATGGGTTTTGATTCTGAGTTTTTCCGACCTGATGCTTGTTCGACAAATTGACAAAGTTGAATACAGCTTTCTAAATTGATTCCACTCGATTCTGAAAGCGAAAAGGCCATGGCAGCCACCACTTCTTCCAAGGCAGCATTGCCTGCTCGTTCTCCAAGACCATTAACWGTAACAGAGACTGCATTRGCACCAGCACTTAAAGCGGCAATGGTATTTGCTGTMGCCATTCCTAAATCGTTGTGAGCATGAAATTCCARTTCTGTTCCGTCCAGGCAGTGTTGATATCTTTCAAACATATTTTGAACTGACAGAGGATTCATGAYACCCACGGTATCGGCTAATCGAATACGATTTACCATTARGTTTTGAGCMGCAAAAAYAAATTCATCAAGAAGGTCGGTTTGACAACGGGARGCATCTTGCGCACCAACKGAAACGAATGCAAACATATTTTGTGCYTGCTTAACCATTGTTGATAGWGTGCTTAGCATCCAATTKCGATCTTTTCCAATAGAAGCAAGGTGAATTGCAGAAACCGGAAAGGAGATATTGATTCTTGAAACACCCGTTCGGGCAACGGCTTGCAAATCACTAGTACAAGCTCGTGCCCAACAGGTGGCATTGAAACGAAATTTTTGATCAGTAATGATCCTTATATCTTTTTCATCAGCCAAAGAAATTGCCGGTGTTCCTATTTCCAGTTCTTTTACACCAGCCTCATCCAGTAAAGTGGCTATTTTTAGTTTTTCTTCAAGAGAGAAGACTACTCCCGGAGCTTGTTCTCCATCGCGAAGAGTGGTGTCGATGATGTGCATGGTGTTTTTTTAATTAAGGTGTAGGTTTTAAAGCTTATTCTGCAATTAAATATTCGTTTACGGCTTCGCCTTCTTCCAATGCGTCTAAAATTTCATCAATTCGATCGGGGGTTATGCCACCATACCAAAGGTTATTTGGATGAATCACCATTACGGGACCTTGTGAGCAAACGTTTAGGCAACCCGTTGTCGAAACTGTTGCATCAAGCTCTCTGTCGGCACACTCTTCCATGAGATATTGAATCATATCAACAGAGCCGTTTTTGTTACAATATCCTTGTGCTTCTCCTGTTATTCTGAATGAATTGCAAACTAAAATGTGAAATTCAGGTTTTTTCATTTTGTTCTTAATTTTATAGAGTTTGAAAATATATTTTTGAGTACAATTAGCCACATCCGTTAGCGGTTCCAGTACAAGCTGATCCGCATTTAAATACGTCTTCTTTGCAAAGGGTACGAAGTTCTGTTCCTTTGTAAACAGAATCTAGTCCTTGATCAATTAAGCCACTCATTTCGATAATTTTAATCCCGCTTCGACCTAGGATTCCTGCTGGTTTTTTGCCGATTCCTCCAACTAAAATTGCGCGACAGTCAGCCAAAGTTTCCGCTAGTTTTTCCCAGCGCGAATTGCCTTGTCCTGTATCCTGGGTAGCTCTAACATTAACGAGTTTATAGCCTTTTGGAGTTTCTCTAAAAATGTGAATTCGTTCTGCTTCACCCAAATGCTGATTCACTAGTATGCCTTCCATAGAGGTAACCGCGACACAAGGTCTTTTTTCTCCTTTTTCTACTGTAAGAAGAGCTGTTTCAGAAAGTAATTTGGCTGCTTCAGTCGAATCTTTTCCTAGTAATCCTGCCGCATCGGCTCTGCACCTTGCACAATGAGACATCGGAGGAAGAAATACTTCCACTTTCTTACGCAATGATTTCATAAATGCGGCAGTGGGTTCTTCCATGTGTTCCATGGCAGTATCTTTTACAGGGAATAATGGAATTGTATTCATCAAATCCACTCCTTTGGAGGCAATCATTTCTGCTATTTCAGGAATTTCATGATCATTAATTCCTGGCATTATAATGGTATTTACTTTTACTGTAATGCCTGCTTTTTTTAGTTTATCTATTGCTTCTAATTGTTTATTAAGTAGATATTCTCCAGCTTGCACGCCAAAATATCCTCTTTTATCGTGTCGTACCCAGCTGTATATTTTTTTTAAAGTTTCCGGTTGTAAGCTGTTTAGAGTTATTGTTACGTGCGAAACGTCCAATTCTTTAAGTTCATCAATATATGGAGCAACATTTAAACCATTTGTTGATAAGCAAAGCAGCATATCTGGAAAGTTATCCCGAACCAAATGCAGGGTTTTCATGGTTTGGGTAGGATTCGCAAACGGATCGCCTGGTCCTGCAATTCCCACCACTTTAAGCTCCGGCATTATTTTTACTAATTTAATAAGGTAGATTATCGCCTGATCTGGAGATAAAACGCTGCTGGTAACGCCGGGTCTGCTTTCGTTTACACAGTCGAATTTTCGATTGCAATAGTTGCATTTTACATTACATGTTGGAGCTACGGGTAAATGTACCCGGGCATATTTATGATGTGCGTCTTTGTTAAAGCAAGGGTGAGTTGATAAATCTTTCATGATGAGACTTTTATGTGAGATTTCTTAGCTTTTATTTTATTGATCGTAAAAGATTTTGCTGTCTGTTACATGTATTTGTATCCGATGGGAGAATTATTTTGTTTGTATTCAATCATTGCATTTACCACTTTGTCGAATAATTCTTGTGTGCCATAATATCCCAGATGATTAACCCGTTGGCCTCCTATTCGGTCGTGAATAGGGAATCCAACCCTGATAAGAGGAACATTGTAATTTTTTGCAATGTATTGCCCCTTACTGTTTCCAATTAAAAAATCAGGTTTAATCAGGTTGCATTCTTCATTAATTTGTTCAAAATCGGAATCGCTCATTACCTTAATCGATTTTCCGTGTTCAGGGCAATGTTTAATGATTTCCTTTTGAAGTTTGCCACTGTTGGCTCCCGATGCCGCCAAAGCAACTTCTACACCAATTTCATCGAGAAATGAACAAAGTGCAAGAACCAGGTCTTCTTCGCCATAGACTACAGCTTTTTTTCCGAAAATATATTTATGTCCGTCTGCATAAGAATCAAGTAGACGACCTCGTTGCATTACATATTTTGTAGGAATGTCTTTTCCACTAACTTTGCTGAGGATATCGAAAAATGTATCGCAACTATTCATTCCAATTGGCAAAATTGTTTTGTGGTTTTTAATGCCATGTTCATTTTCTAACCACGTTGCAGCGCTAAGTTCTTTTCCTCCGTTTTTTCCTCCTTGTTTTACCTCAGTAAAAGATCCTAATTCGACGGATGCATATGCCGAACCTATTTGTTCGAGTTCGGATATTGGAGTACCTCCTTTTGGTACACGATAATATTTTTCCCAAACGGGATTGTCAAGCGTATCCGAGTAATCGGGTAAGGTAATTGCATCAATATTAAAGTCGATAAAAACTTCTTTCAAATGACGGATATCTGCGGGTGAAACAAATCCCGGAAAGAAATTAACTTTATCAGCAGAAGGCATTTTTTTTGTAAAGTGTTTTATAATTTCCAATACAGTTGCATTAAATCCATCCATATGGGTTCCCTGATAACTTGGAGTCGAAATTGTGAATAAACTGGGTAAATTGGAATTTGAACTATCATTCCTTATGTTGCTTAGTTGCAATGGCACATCTTCGCCAATGGTTTCACTCAAACAAGTTGTTGTTATTCCAATTGCTTTGGGCTGATATTGATTTATAACATTGGTTAGTGCTGTTTTTAAATTGTTTTCTCCTCCAAAAATTGTTGTCTCCTCACTAAAATTGGATGAGGCAATGTCAACCGGTTCTTTGTAATGACTGATTATGTAGCGGCGGATATAGGTAGCACACCCTTGTGAACCGTGAATTAGCGGAACGCAGCCTTCAATACCCTTTATAGCAATACAGGCACCCAAGGGTGAGCATAATTTACATGCATTTCGAGTAGAAACGAATGGTCGTATATATGATAATGTTGGTATTTTTTCCATGAGAATTAGCGTTTAAAGAATTTCCATACAGGGCTGGTTACCGAGGCGTAAACCTCATTTGCAAAGTTTAGCATGCCTTCGAAACCTGCTAAAGCTTCTTTTCTTTCGTGATTGTGATCGCAGAAACCAATTCCTAATTTGTAGGCGATAGGGCGTTCTTTAACACCTCCTATAAAAAGATCGACACCTTTTTCTTTTACAAATTCAGACAGTTCGTTAGGGTTCGAATCGTCAACGATTATAGTACCCTCATTGCACAATTTTTTAAGCAAATTGTAATCGTCTTTGTTTCCGGTTTGTGAACCTACCATTACTGTTTCCATCCCAATTAATCGAAGTGCCTTAACTAAACTTATTGCTTTAAAGGCTCCACCAACATAAATTGCTGCTTTTTTACCTTGCAATTTCTCTTTGAATGGTGCCAGAGCAGGAAGAAGTGTCTTAATTTCTTCTGAGACCAAATCGCGAGCTTGCTGAAGCATTTCATCATTTTTAAAGAAACGTGCTACTTCGTAAAGTGCATCAGCCATATCTTCAATACCGAAATAGGATACTTTTATGGATGGAATTCCGTATTTCTCTTTCATTTCATTGGCCAGATGCATCATTGAACCTGAGCATTGAACAACATTTAATGAGGCTTTGTGTGCTTGTCTTATCTCATCTATTCTGCCGTCACCGGTGAGGCAGGTAATGATATTTACTCCAATTTTTTCGTAATATTCTTTTAGCATCCATAGCTCTCCTGCAAGATTGAAATCTCCTAAAATGTTAATGCTGAAAGGAGGTGCCTGGAATTCATTATCTGTGCCAACAAGTTTGGCCAGCGCATCGCAGGCAGCTTTGTACCCGTCTTTTTTTGTGCCTTTAAAACCTTCCGACATAACTGGCAGTATATCCAGGTTTTGTTCTGCTGAAACTCTGCGGCAAATGGCATCAACATCATCACCAATAATTCCTACTATGCATGTTGAATAGACGAATGCGGCTTTGGGTTTGTAGGCTTCAATAAGTTCTGTTAATGCCGTGTAAAGTTTTGGTTCTCCGCCAAAAATGACATCCCGTTCTCGTAAATCGGTTGAAAAACTTAAGCGATGCAATTGTGGTCCGGATGATAAAGCTCCACGAATATCCCACGTGTAGGCTGCACAGCCTATTGGACCGTGAATTAGGTGCAGGGCATCGGCAATGGGGTAGAGTACAACCCTCGAGCCGCAGAATACACAAGCGCGTTGGCTGACACTTCCGGCTAAGCTTTTCTTTTCACAATCTAAATCGTGAGCCGATGTTCCTATTGTGTGTACTTGTGTAGATCGTTCTTTGATTATTTTCTCCATTGTCGTATGATCTATGTGCAAAGTATGGTTTATAATAAGGCTGTGGAAAGCATTTTTATCCCAAATTCAATAATAACTGAGCCGTAAACTTGTTTTTTTTTGAACTTCTTCATCCTTAAAAAAGGTGCACCGTAATTTGGCTATGCTTTACTTTTTTGCCTTGAATAAGTTCAAAATAATTCAACTTTATGATAGCCCACTTATTAATAGTTAGTAAATGAGTGATGAAAATGAAGGAGGCGTGAGATGTTTCCAGCCATGAGAACAGGGCAATTGATTTGATAGATGCTGTATACCTCCTTCATTTTATTGCATTACTACTACATTACTAATTCAAATGATTCTTCAAGACAGGTTGCGTCTTCTTTATCCATTAATACAGACAGAATTTTTTCCAGAATTCTGATGCTTCCCATATAACCAATTGTTGAAAAATAACTATGTCCGATACGATCCATAATTGGGAATCCCATTCTTACAAAAGGAATATCTTCATCTCTCGCAATGTATTTTCCATAGGTGTTACCAATAAGCAGATCCACAGGATTATCTTTAATCCACTGGTGCATTAACAGCATATCCGCATTAGCTCCGTTTTTATATTTAGCTTCAGGCACACGCTCTTCAAGAATTTTTTCCATTCTTTTTCCGAATTCTTTTCCGGGAGTACCAGAAACGATATAAACAGGTTTCATATCGATGCTAACCAAAAATTCAACCAATGGGATTAGCTGATCGGGGTCACCCCACAATGCTACCCGCTTACCATAAAAGTATTGGTGCATATCGGTAATAACATCAACCAAACGGCCACGTTCATCGTTTATGGATTCAGGTACCGAAACGGAACCTGCTTTTGATAAGGTTTGAATAAAACGATCTGTTGCCTGAAGTCCAATTGGTAAATCTTCTATGTCGAATTTTACTTTACACTGATTATCGAGCATAATAGCTGCGTTTCGTGTAGCCCATTCACCTAAACCTATGGTGAATAAACTGTCACCCATGCTTGTTATTTCAGGAATAGTGGTTCCACCTTTCGGGTACATTTCATATTTCCCGGTCATTGGGGCATCCAAAACGTCAGAAGTATCAGGAAGCAAAACATTTTTGATTTTCATCAGTTTAAGAATTCTTTTTAGCTCGCGCATATCCGATGGTTCTACCCATCCGGCAAGAATGTTTATTTGCTTTTTAAGTTTATCGCTTTTTCTAGCAAAATATTTTACGATACTTTCCAACATATTGGCATAACCTGTAACATGGCTTCCTACATAACTTGGAGTGGCCGCTTGTATAACGTGTTTTCCTTCCGGAATTAGGCCATCGTCTTGTGCTTTTCCTACGATCTGACCTAAATCATCGCCAATTGTCTCTGACAAACAGGTCGAGTGCACGGCTATGATTTCGGGTTCGTATATTGTGAAAATATTGGTGATTGACTGCAATAGGTTGGATTGTCCACCAAAAACCGATGACCCTTCGGTAAAAGAACTTGTTGCGGCCATCACCGGTTCTTTGTAGTGTCGGGTAAGGGCGCTTCGATGATACGAACAACATCCTTGTGAACCGTGACTATGAGGCAAGCATCCATGTACTCCCAAGGCTGCATACATAGCACCTATGGGCTGACAAGTCTTAGCCGGGTTTACGGTTAAGGCTTTTCTCTCTTTTATTTTATCTGTTGTATGACGTAATAACATATAATTGTCCTCCTTTATTCGTTAATGGCAAAACTTCCAACAATTTCGGGTTCTGTTTTCCAAGGTGTATCCACCATTTTCCAGATTTGTGTGCCGAGCATGCGCTCCATTTCCAAATAGAAATTGACTGCACCTTCAAATCCGGCATAAGGTCCTCCGTAATCATAACTATGCAATTGTTTCAATGGAATACCTGCCTTTTGCACAATATATTTTTCTTTAATACCGGCACAAAAAACATCCGGTTTGTAGTATTCAATTAGTTTTTCTGCTTCCCAATGGTTGATATCGTCAATAACCAATGAATTTTTTGTCATTTCAGGCATCATACCCTCGTAATCACTGAAATTATATCCGTCTTTTAGCAACTGCTTTTTCTTTGCTGCTAAATCATCGCGGTAAAGTTCAACGTCTTTTTCAATGGTTAAATTTTCAATATTACGAGTGTCGGCATCAATTTTAATACTAGGAATTACATCTCTTCCTTCGTAATCGTCGCGGTGAGCAAACTCATAACCTGCCGATACTGTAGTTACTCCAATTTCTCTAAATAAATCCTGATAATGGTGAGCTCTTGAACCTCCAACAAACATCATGGCTAACTTGCCTTCGGTTTTTGGTTTAACAGTATTTTTAACAGCATTTACTTTCTTCATTTCACGTTCAATAATCTCTTCCACTTTGGCTGTTAGCTCCGGATCATCGAAGTATCCGGCTGTTTTTCGCAGAGCTTTCGCAGTTCCTTCGGCACCAATAAAACTTATTTTTATCCATGGAACTCCATACTTCTCTTCCATCATTTCTGCTATGTAATTGATGGAGCGGTGACACATTACCAGGTTAAGGTCGGCCGTATGAGAATATTCCATACTTTTTAGCGTTGAGTTTCCACTAAAAGTAGATAGTAAGGTAATGCCAGCTTCGTCGAATAGTCTTTCGAGCTCAAAAGCATCTCCACCAATGTTATACTCTCCAAGTAGGTTAATCTGAAATTTGCCAATACGATCTCTGTTGTTGTTTCCAACAACATGCTTGAAAATCCCGTTGTTTGCAATATGGTGACCTGCCGATTGTGATACTCCACGATAACCTTCACAACTGAAACCAAATATGTTAATTCCCAGTTCTGCTTTCATTTCACGGGATATTGCATGTACATCATCTCCAATTAAACCAACGGGACATGTTGAGAAGATACCAATTGCTTTGGGGTGAAACATTTCGAAAGCTTCCCGAACTGCATCTTTTAATTTTGCTTCACCGCCGAATACAATGTTTGAATCTTGTATATCGGTTGAAAAACAATAATTGATAAAGTTATCTCCACCTTCGGGAACTCTGGTTTGGTTCCTTCTTGTAAGCCAGGCATAAAAGCTGCAACCTATCGGGCCGTGAACCAGATTAATAACATCTCTGGTTGGTCCCAATATTACACCTTTACATCCGGCATAAGTACATCCTCGTTGGGTAATGATTCCCGGGATAGTTCGTACGTTGGCCTGAATCTCCTTTTTTCCCTCAGGATCATTAATCACCAATGACTTTTTTCTTTTTTTTGCAATTTTCGTTGGGTATTTACCCAGAATCTCATCCATCACTTCCGATGGATCGGGTAAACCCTTAGTTGTATCAATTTTTTTTACCATAGCTTTTCGTTGTTTAATTGTCCAACACTTGATCACCGCTTTCAGCAGTTCTTACACGTATAGCTTCATTTACAGGTAAAACAAAAATTTTACCGTCGCCCGGATTTTTTGTTTGGTTTACCTCCATTATGGTCTCAATACATCCTGAAACTTTATTATCGGGAACAATAATTTGTAGTACACGTTGAGGGCGAAGTCTTGGCTCTTTTCCTAAATGTTCTAATGCTTCAGGATGGTTATCCTTCACTCCTTCAATTACTTTAGCATCCCAAAGGCCTTTGCCACGTCCGAAAACCTGACCGGATGCGGTCATTGATGAAAATCCGGCATCGCGTAAAGCTCTTTTGGTTTTATTCATTTTATCAATTTTGATAATCGACATTACACATTTCATACCTGTGGTTTTTTTTAGGTTTATAATTCTTTACTGCCTCGACTTATTGTATAGGCTTCTTCTACAGGGGAAACGAATATTTTACCGTCACCAAAAGCACCTTTTGGTGAGGTTCGGGCATTATCCATAATAATATTGATGGCAAAGTCTTTGTCTTCGTCATTTATAACCATCATCAGTAATTCTTTAGGAAGTTCATCGTATGTAACGTCGCCAATTTTAATTCCTCGTTGCTTACCTCTACCAACAACCGGCATTTTTGTAACTGCTATGTATCCGGCTTCACATAGGGCTTTTAAAACCTTATTGGATTTCTCAGGGCGAATTATTGCTTTTATCATTAACATAGTTTGTATTGTTTTAGAATGTTTTGGTTTTTGTGTTATTTATCTGCTTTATTCTAAGCATATGTTTTACATTCGAAAGTTTGTGCTTTTGATATGGGTTTATTAGCTATCGATACCAAAATCAATTAATAGTTTTTCAAGATCTTCAATTTCAAGAGGTGTTGGAATTATAAACATTTTATTTTGATCAATAGCAACGGATAGTTTGCGATATTCATCAGCCTGTTCATGTTCAGGTTCATATTCAATCACTGTCTTACGATGAATTTCAGCTCTTTGAACAACATTATCACGAGGAATAAAGTGGAGCATTTGTGTGCCTAATTTTTTTGCTAATTCTTCAATCATAGCACTTTCGTGATCAACATTACGAGAGTTGCAAATTAAACCTCCTAAACGAACAACTCCATTTTGGGCATATTTTCGGATTCCTTTACAGATATTGTTTGCTGCATACATTGCCATCATTTCACCTGAAACAACAATGTAAATTTCTTCTGCTTTTCCTTCTCTGATTGGCATTGCGAAACCACCACAAACAACATCACCAAGAACATCATAAAAAGTGTAGTCTATTGCATATTTTTCATCCCATGCACCTAATTGTTCCAACATATTTATCGAGGTAATAATTCCACGACCAGCACAACCAACTCCTGGCTCAGGACCACCTGATTCAACACATCTTACTCCTCCGTAACCAGGAAGAACAATATCATCTAAATCAACATCTTCTCCTTCTTCCCGTAAAGTGTCGAGAACTGTTTTTTGGGCTAAGCCTCCTAACAGCAGTCGGGTTGAATCTGCTTTTGGATCACAACCAACGACCATGATTTTTTTTCCTGCTTCAACAAGTCCAGCTACTGTGTTTTGAGTAGTTGTGGATTTTCCGATTCCACCTTTTCCGTAAATAGCAATTTTTCGCATGAATTTATCTTTTTTTGTTTATAGTTATTTTTCGGTTGACATAAAGTGTACCATTAGGATTTATATTGGTTTGAATATGTGTTTTTATCCCTTGTAAGTATCAGTATTACAGTGTGTAGTATTTGTTTTTATGTAGGT
Source organism: Labilibaculum sp. (assembly GCA_016760525.1). Lineage (GTDB taxonomy): Bacteria > Bacteroidota > Bacteroidia > Bacteroidales > Marinifilaceae > Labilibaculum. Next base: position 12,331 of record JAESUW010000044.1, on the reverse strand, counting down.
TTGTAAATTTAGGAGGTCGTAATAAATCTTACATTATTGTAAGAATTTCATTTTTAGATTACAAAAATGATTCATGTTTACTTTCTGTACTAAAATCAAGTAAATTAAAGTTAGTTGAAGGGGGAGAGTCCTACATAATTGTGATTTTGTAATTGTACAGGATTTGAATGTGAGCTCGATTTTCTTACACAAATCGGAGTTTGATTAAATTCAACACCCCAGATAATTGATGGATTTAGAATAGAATTGAGTGTAAAAGTCTGAAAAGTCGTTTTTAGGGGGTGTGTGATGAAAAAGGCAATTTTCTAATAGATAATCGACCGTAAGCAAAGGTGTGAGATTAAAATAGATATAAATTACGAGGTTTAGTCCTGAATTTTAGGGGGTATGGTTTTATTTTTTATAATTTTGAAGCGAAACCCCATGAAAAAAATATAGCCTATGAGTTTTTCCTGTAAGAAAGCCGGAGATGAATGTTATGGTTTCAATGAGATGTCTCTTCTTTTTGAAATTAGTCAAAGACTCTTGGATAGCAAAGAATTAAAACAGGATTTATCACCAATATTATCCTGCTTGGTTAAGCACCTTAATGCAGAAAGAAGTTTTATCACTATTTTCAATCGGCAAACTCATCGAATAATGATAGAAGCTGCCTATGGATTAAGTTCATCTCAACAAGCAAGAGGGAAGTATGATTTGGGTGAAGGAATTATAGGTAAGGTTATTGAACTGGCTAAACCTATTGTAATTTCAGAAATATCTAAATCAAAGCTTTTTATTAATAAGATTAAAACAGAGCTTACAAAAGACGGATGTGAATTAACCTTTATTTGTGTGCCTCTTTTGCTTGATAATGTTGTAACGGGTGCATTAAGTGTTGTGAGAGTTTATAACTCTAATATTTCGGTTGAGGAGGATATTCAATTATTGAGTATTATTGGATCGATGATAGCTAAGACTGCTCGATATAAGCAAGGAAAGATTGAGGAGTTGGAGGCATTGATAGAGCAAAATAGAGAATTACAAAGTCAGTTGGATAGCAGAAAACCATACAATATAATTGGAAACTCTGGTAAGATGTGTGATTTGTATACATTGGTAAACAGAGTGGCTCAAACAAATAGTACTGTATTATTACGTGGTGAAAGTGGTATTGGAAAGGAGCTTTTTGCTGAAGAAATACATAATAAGAGCAAACAAAAGGATCATAAACTAATTAAAGTTAATTGTTCTGCCTTGCCTGAGAGCTTAATTGAAAGCGAACTTTTTGGACATGAAAAAGGTGCCTATACTGGTGCTGATCAGATGCGAAAAGGACGGTTTGAACTTGCAGATAAGGGAACGATTTTTTTGGATGAGATAGGTGATTTACCTTTATCCACTCAGGTAAAATTGCTGAGGGTGTTGCAGGAAAGAGAGTTCGAGCGTGTTGGTGGTTCTAAAACAATAAAGGTTAATGTACGAATAGTTGCGGCAACGAATAAAAACCTTGAGGAGTTGATTGAGAAAGGTGATTTGAGAGAAGATTTTTATTATCGAATTAATGTTTTCCCAATTTTCATTCCTCCTTTGAGAGATCGAAGGGATGATATTCCAATTTTGGTGGATCATTTTATCGATAAATTTAATCGAAAGAATAATGCTCAAGTTAAAAGAATAACAACGTCAGCACTAAACATGCTAATGGTACATCGGTGGCCTGGCAACATTCGGGAACTGGAGAATACAATTGAGCGATCGAGTATTATGACCAAAGACAATGTTATTCATAGTTATGATTTACCTCCAACTCTTCAAACGGCAGATTCGACAAATAGCACAATGGATTGTGGAATGATGGTTGTTGTTGAGCAACTTGAAAAACAATTAATTCGTGATGCATTGACTACAATGGCAGGAAATGTTACAAAAGCTGCGGAATTGCTTTGCATCACAGAAAGGATGCTGGGGACAAGAGTGAAAAAATATGAGATTGAGCTCTGGCGTTTTAAAGTGTAAATTTTAGTATCTCTCACGAAACATTAAATATTTTTAAGAATTGAAAATATGACTACATTTTCTTATTCCCATGTAGAGCTGGATTTTGATGATCAGGATCATCAGATCGCATTGTTCAATTTAATGAATGCGTATATGTTGGATTCGATGGGTTGTGAAAAGCCGTTGCAATCAGATTCATTTCAAGATTTAGTAAGAGGATTGCAAAATCAGGCTAATTATGTAGGTGTGTTAATTAAAAGCCATGACAAATATGTTGGGTTGGCAAATTGTTTTGTGAATTTTTCTACCTTTCAAATGTGTTCTCTCGTAAATATTCATGATCTTATTGTTTTGCCTGAGTATCGGGGAAAAGGAGTGGGGAGGTTCTTAATACAGTCTGTTAAGGCCATTGCAAGTGATAGAGCTTGTTGCAAAATAACTTTGGAAGTTCGCAACGACAATCAAACGGCCCAAAACCTTTATCTTTCGGAAGGATTCCACGAATGCAATCCATCCATGTATTTTTGGGAGGTATCTCTAAACCCGGTGTTGTAATTACGATTTTAGTTGTTGTGAATATTTAAGAATTTAAAACCAGATCCTTTAAGGTGGAAATCCACTTTGGATGATCGTTCAAACTTTCAACCAACACCAATTTTTCGCCACCGTTTTCTTTAAATATTTTTCGATATTCTATGCCAATTTCAATGGTTGTTTCCAGGCAATCGGCAACAAACGCAGGACTGAAAATAAGAATTTTTTTAATGCCATTTTTTGCTTTTTCTTCCACCACCTTGTCGGAGAATGGTTCAAGCCATTTTTTATTCAATCGGGATTGAAAGGAAACCGTATATTTATCTTCAGGTATAGATAGTTTTTCTGCCAACAACCGACTTGTCTCAAAGCAGGTGGATCGATAACAATAATAGTCTGTTTCGGGTATAAATTTTTTGTGACAATCGCATTTAAAGCAATTCCGGTTAGGATGAACTTTGTTTATTTGACGAATTGGTAATCCGTGGTAGGAGAATATGAAATGATCAAAATCGTTTAAATCATTCTTTTGTGCATTTTCAACAATAGTATCCAGATATCCTTCATGGTCGAAGAACTGATTAATAAATCTGACATCCGGAATAACTTCCCATGACTTGATAATTTCCATTACTTTCTGGAAAGCTGAGCCTGTTGATGAAGAAGCATATTGTGGGTACATTGGCAGAATAATCAGCTTCTGTGGCATATCCTTTTGTATTTTATCTAAAACGCTCTTCATGGATGGCTGTTGATAACGCATAGCTAACTCAACAGTAAAATTTGAATCCAATTCCTCTTGCAACAGTTTTTTTACTTTTTTTCCGTAAATTAGTAATGGTGAACCATCTTTGATCCACAATTGTTTGTATATTTTTGAAGAACCTTTTGCCCGAAAAGGAACGATGATAAGGTTCACTAATATTTTCCGCAATAACCAGGGAATGTCAATTACTCTCGGATCATTTAGAAATTCGAAAAGATAGGTGCGTACATCAGATACATCAGGACTTTTTGGTGTTCCTAAATTAAGAAGTAAAACAGTCGTTTTTTTTGACATAGTATTCTCTTGGTTTACTGAGATAGAAAGGGAAATATTTTACTATTTCGCATGAAAGTAATAAAAAATCGTTGACTACATAAACAATTTCAGATGCTTTTTTGTACTAAGTGCATGACGAAAAATTAAAAGATCTATATCATTTTGATTTTAAGAGTTTAACATGCTTAGTTCTGTTTTAAATCAGCGAGGCTCTAATTTCCTTAATAACCTGAGTTCGACCTAAGGCACAAGTTTAAATCTATTATTTATTGAAAGTTAATCCTTTGTAATTGAAAAATATCAAGAAAAAATCCACTTTGTTTTGTGTCCTGCTACTTGCAATAAACACCCACAGTACCCTCAAGGCAAATACAATAAAAACTGATACGGCAATAAATCAAGTATCAGAGCTGCGTAATATTTATAGAACTAGTTAATTTTCTATATTCTCCCGCCCGCTTTAGCAAAAAAATAATCATGTACTACAAATAGTAAAGTGCTCTGTACCAAAAATAACAATGGAAACATTTCAAATGTGAAGCTCCAATCCGAACCATCTATGTGTCAGCAGACTAAAGGCACTCATTAAATTGAGTTCAGGTTAATAGTTTAAAGGATTTATGTCGGTAATTGGTATAGAAGGGAGGCATTAGTCTCTTTTTTTTTCGGGGGTTCCCTTCGGTCGGGCTATCCGCTCCTACTCCTCAACATTACTTCCGCTTCGCTTCATAAATGTTTCCGGGGTAACCGTTACTATCCCTAACCCAATTCCCTGCATGTCAGCTTAAAAGAAAATAAGCTTTGAATGGATATAAAAGGACCTGACTTTACCAATTAAGGATTGGTATTATATCCTTTACAAATGGGATGAAAAAAACGGCAAACACATTTAGAAAATTGGCTTTTTAAATATTTCTGACACAATCAAATGATTTTTCTTTTTAATTGACTTGCAATTTTAAACAATATCTCTGAATCAAATAACAAGCCCGATATTTCCTTTTACAGATGCATTAATTTCCAGTACATTCGGATCTTTTCTATTTGCAAACAGAATTTGCCATTGCAACATCGCTGTTTATTTTCTACAAGTCCGGTTTTTCTTGTCACAACCACAGTTTTTCCTCCTGATGACGTGAGTTTGACATAAGACTCATTGATTTAAAGTCAGTTAATAGTATAAGTGGAATGGATAAAAACGATATCGTAATTTAGAAGTGGACATGTCTGAAAACAGGCAGTTTATGACATTCTTTTCTGAGCCATAAGTGTTTTTTGGCGGTCTATATTTGGTTACAAAATTCAGACAGGTTGACATTTGGAGAAAGCTCAAGCTTCTTTCTTATCCTCTTTCTGTACCATTTAATTGTTTCGGTGCCTTTGTTCAATCTTTCGGCTATATCGTTTGTCGAAAGACTAAAGCGCAGCAAATAGCATATATGTAATTCAATATCGGTGAGTTGTGTATATTTTTCTCTGGTTCGGGTGTAAAAGCCTGAATCAACATCCTCTATTTGTTTGGTCAGTTCTAATTGCGAAGTAATTCCTTTGAATGATTTACAGTCCTGTATTTGCTCTAAAACAAGCTTGTCTTTTTTCGTTTTTTCTTTCTCTGTTAAGACTTTTTCAAGCTTAGTAATAATTTTATTAATGAAAATGGTGCTGTCTGAATTTATCATTGTAAGAAATGAAATTCGTTTTTGCTCCTCTTCCCGGTGGATTTCATTTAACTTTTGCTCATATTTTATAATCTTTTTACGCCTGACTTCATTTTCTGTTAAGGCTTTTTCAATATTACTTAAAATATACACGATAAAAACTGAGGCTGCCAGAAATATAAAAATATTAATATAATCCGATTCAGTAACCGGGTGCCCAATTATAAACAAAAAGCTAATGGCAGAAATATTTAAGCCGGATAAAATAACAGTATGCTTACGCTCTCCTGTTAAGCCTATAAATATAACATACACAAAACATGCCCCCAAGTTGGTAAAAGATGAAATTATTGTCTGCCTCATTTCATCGTTGCCCCAAAATCCAGGCAGGTATATGTTAAAAGTAAAAATGTAACCAAAAATAACAAACGCGGTAACCTTATTAATTCTATTTGTAAGCGAAAGAACAATAAGGACAAGGCTTGAGGATATTGTAAACAAACTAAACCAATTGACCCATATCGGATATAAATGATGCGCCAACAATAAATCAAGAACATTGGCAGCAAAACTTATTACCAAACCAATGGTTGAAAACATCCTTATTTCCTTTTCAAAATATCTTTTATAATGCTTCATAACTAAAAAGGTATCGAATAATGTGAGTTCGACATTAAAATGTTTTATAAACTATTGAATTTGAGTATGTTTTATTAGAAAGTTTATGCATTGCAGGTTCTTGGTTCACAACAGATAACCTGCAACCGGTAATATTTCCAGGATAAACTTGAACATATCAGATTATCAGTAAGTTAATGATCGAACTTAGATTAATCTCAAATATAACAAAAGGAAAGTGCTGTATTGCATATAATATCTTATATTTTTCACTACTCCACCCTTTTTCCACCCTTAAATCTTGCAGATTTAAATTTGTAATTCCATATTATTGTGCAACACTAATCTGTAAAACTTAGTATTATAGCGGATATTAATCTTTCTGCTCCTTACTGTTTTTTTGCTTTAACATTAGTGTCTGATACAGTATGCGTCTAATAATAATCACGTTACTGCCGTTAAAAGAAAACTCACGCACATTGCGAAATAGAATAAAAACAAGTAATAACCATTAAAAAGGAGCACAAAATGACACATACACAAATTAAATTGATTACAGTCTTATTTATCAGTATCATATTGTCTGTGAGTTGCCGCAAATCAGTTGTTGAAACTGAACAAATATCAATGGATATTAATGGAGAGTGGTTAGGTTACTTAATGTCAGATGGATTAGGAAATGAAAAAACTTCCGACAGCAGTTACACCTTTGATGTTATTCAAAGTAATAATTTATTAACTGCTACTCTAGGTATCCCTGCTGAGTTTGGATTTAATTCTTCCATTAGCTTTTCAGGAGAAATACACAGTGATTCTACTCTGAATATGATAAGTACTAATAATGATACAGAATTAAAAATTTTTGGAACGGTGAATGAAGATAAGTCGTTGGAAATTGTAATAGATGGGGCTGAACAAGAAAGACAATTTATCCTTATGTATATGGAAGAACATTTATTGACAAGTTCTTATAGTAATGCACATAAGCTGGAATTAAAATTAGGGCAGATTGGAACAGGCAGGAGTATCATACTTGTACATGGAATGAATGATAATGCAAATTCATGGAAAGAGATGCTTGCTTATCTTGACGAACATGATATTGATGCAACAAACAATGTTTGGATTTTTGAATATAAATGGTGGGAACCCATAGCTTATAATGGATATAAAATGTCAGAAATGGTAACAGAAAAACAAAACGAGAATAAGATAACACAACACCCAATTATTATTGCTCACTCAATGGGAGGACTGGTAAGTCGCTCATATATAAAAGGGCACGGAGACTTCTACAGACTTGTAACTCTAAGCACACCACACCTGGGATCCAAACTTAGCCATTTTGTTCCTTTCGGAACTGTAAGCGGTGTTGGAGATCTTATCCCAGGACATGACTTTCTTAACGAACTTAATTCTGATACTTATGAAAAAGCTCAACGTTCAAAATATTGGCTTCTTAATGGTAGAATTAGTACATATCCGGCCTGTTTGGATCCGATTTTTCATATTCCTACATGTTACCATTGGCATCACCCCGAACCTACACATATTGAAAAAATTGGGCATGGAAAATTAAATAAACCCAATGATGGTATGGTAGCAAATTCTTCTGCCCGGTTTACAGGTAATGATTATTATCAAAGAGATAATAGCGTTCATCGTGTTAACACATTTGAATGGATTAACCATAAAAATTTAAATAAAAATCATCGTGTCTGTAAATGGGTAAAAGATTTCATTAATGACCATCAATAATAAATTTGCCTGAAATTAAGACTAAATAAATGCCCTAAATCAGCTTTCCCGATTATGGCGATTATTAAATTCGTACAATTAGTGTAATTAATGGATAGCTTTTTTTGCTTGTTATGATTATTACTTTATCCTTTTACCGTAAATAAAAAGCAGGAGTTGTCTATAAAGCAAAGTATTGTATATAAAATGTTATATTTTCATCACTCCACCCTTAAATCTTACAGGTTCAAGTTTGTAATTTCATATTTCACACAACACTAATCCATAAGGCTCAATACCATAGCGGATATTGACCTTTCTGCTCCTCATTTTTTTTTGAATAGTAAAGTTATGGGGAAAAGTCATTAGTAGTTAGAAAACTATCCCGGATAGTTACCGGGAACTAAAAACTATTTACTTGTTATTTGTAGTATGTAACATGAAATAGTACAGGAGTTTATCAGATGATTTAAATCCGAATTCAGACTTATATCATTTACAAAAAAGTTTGGCTTAGGCCAAAAGAAGACAAAAAACCGATTTCCAACGAACAACAACAAAGCAAGAAATTTAGTTTCAGCTCAATGATCGGAAGTAGCAACTCCAAATATTCAAAAAAACACACAAAGAATATACAATTTTTAAAGATCAACATCATATGAAAAAACTTCTACTCCTACTTATTCTGTTCCTTTTTTCAACAGGTTTATTTGCACAAACAGCAACCGCACCTGCAACGGGTGACGGAACAACAAGCAATCCGTACGAAATCGTTACACTTAACAACCTCTATTGGTTATCACAGAATTCCTCTGATTGGGATAAACACTTCATTCAAACAGCCAATATTGATGCTACGCCAACAAGTAGTTGGAATGGTGACAAAGGTTGGGAGGCAATAGGTAATTCAATAACTAACTTTACAGGTTCGTACAATGGTGCAGGATATACTATTTCCAATCTTTACATTAACCGTTCGTCAGACGATATTGGGCTCTTTGGCTACAACTATGGAGCAACAATAAAAAACCTGGGGATTGTAAATTGCGACATAACAGGAGCAAAATACGTGGGAGCTTTGGTGGCACGTAACTCCTTTTTGTCTACCGTGTTCAATTGTTATTCTACAGGTTCAGTTTCGGGAGAATCTCGTGTTGGTGGCTTGGTAGGACTTAATTATGAGAATTCTAATACCGAAAATAGCTACTCTTTATGCTCGGTAGAGGGAATCACTGAGCATATTGGCGGTTTGGTGGGCTATAATTCTACCTCGTCAAGCGTATCTGCCAGTTACTCTACAGGTTTAGTTTCGGGAACTGCTGCAAATGTTGGTGGCTTAGTCGGCTACAATTACGATAGTGCTACTGTTGCAAACAGTTACTCCTCTTCTCCTGTTTCGGGAGATGGTGATAATATTGGCGGATTGGTAGGCTACAATCACACAAATGCAACGGTAACAAACACATACGCTACAGGCTCGGTTACAGGGGCTGCCGATAATGTTGGAGGTCTGGTAGGGCGAAATTACAATATTGCAACAATAGAAAACAGCTATGCCATAGGCAACGTACAGGGGACTGTCAACAAAGATGTGGGAGCTTTGGCAGGCTTTAACTCTCAATCTTCGGAAGTAACAAACAGTTACTATAACAGCGAAACTTCGGGGCAAAGCAGTGGTGTTGGAACAGATGAAAACAATCAACCCGTAGAAGGCAAAACCACAGCTGAGATGAAACAACAGGATACTTTTTACAGTTGGGATTTTTCAGGCACGTGGCGCATTATAGAAAACATAACTGCTCCTCGTTTACAGGTAGTTGCAAACAATATTTGGTTTGAAGGGAAAGGAACAGAAGTTGCCCCGTACCAAATAAACACAATAGCACAGCTCGACAGTATTCACAACTATTTAGACAAGCATTTTGTATTAATGAACAATCTTGACTTTGCCGATACAGCTTACGATAGCAACAGTAGCGAAGGTTGGTTGCCATTGGGCAATAAAACTACCAGATTTACCGGCTCGTTTAATGGAGCAGGGCATAGCATTGCAAACCTCTACATAAACCGCTCTGCTACCAATTATATAGGTTTGTTTGGCTACATTCGTGAAGCTACAATAGAGAACCTTGCTATTGTAAATTGTAATGTAACTGGTGATTATTACGTTGGTGGCTTAGTGGGGTATAATCATTCTTCTTCTACCCTAAGCAATTCTTATTTCTCAGGCTCAGTGTCGGGTAGTTCTTATGTTGGTGGTTTAGTGGGGTATAATTCTTCTTCTACCGTAACAAATTGTTATTCCACAGGCACAATGTCGGGTAGTTCTTATGTTGGTGGTTTAGTGGGGTATAATTWTTMTTCTTCTACCGTAACAAATTCTTATTCCACAGGTTTAGTATCGGGATATGAGCGTGTTGGTGGTTTGGTAGGATCTAATTATTTTTCTACCGTAGAGCATTGTTATTATAACAGTGAAACCTTGGGGCAAACAAGTGGTATTGGAACAGATAATAACAGCCAAACCGTAGAAGGCAAAACCATTGCCCAAATGAAACAGCAGGCTACTTTTAACACATGGGATTTTTCTGATATATGGATTATTACAGAAAATGAAACATTCCCCCGTTTGCAAGCAGTATATAATAATCCTGTCATTTTGGGCACACTCTCTAAAAATGCTATAATTAATATCCAATATACCGATACGGTAGAAGTTGTTGGTATGGATAATACAAGTATAGAGCTTACACTAGAAGGTAAACCAACAGGTATGGAAATATCAGTTGAGAATGTCATTACATGGACAGCTCCCAATGAAATAGGTAAGCATAGTGTAAGCCTGGTGGCAACCGATGGTACAGGAGCAGTTTCAAAATATATCCATACAATAAGTGTTGTTTTATTCGAGGGAGAAGGAACAGAGCTTGATCCCTACCAAATAACGACAATAGCACAGCTCGACAGTATCCGAAACTATTTAGACAAACATTTTGTATTAATGAACGACCTCGATTTTGAAGGGACAGCTTACGATAGCAACAGTAGTGAAGGTTGGTTGCCATTGGGCAATAGCACTACCAAATTCACAGGCTCGTTTAATGGTGCAGGATATAGCATTGCAAACCTCTACATTAACCGCCCAAGTACTAACTATATAGGTTTGTTTGGCTACACTCGTACAGCTACAATAGATAGCCTTGCTATTGTAAATTGTAATGTATCAGGTAGTAATTATGTCGGTGGTTTGGTGGGGTTTAATTATGATTCTTCCGTAAGCAATTGTCATTCCACAGGTTCGGTGTCGGGTAGTTCTTATGTCGGTGGTTTGGTGGGGAGAAATAATCATTATACCGTAAGTCATTGTTATTCTACTTGTTCGGTGTCGGGTGATAATTATATTGGTGGTTTAGTGGGACTTAATGATAATTCTACCGTAAACAATTGTTATTTCACAGGTACAGTATCGGGTAGTTCTAATATCGGTGCTTTGGTGGGGTTTAATTCTTATTCTTCTACCATAAGCAATTGTTATTCTACAGGTTCGGTGTCGGGTGATAATTATATTGGTGGTTTAGTGGGACTTAATGATAATTCTACCGTAAGCAACAGTTACTACAATAGCGAAACATCGGGGCAAAATGATACTGGAAAAGGAACACCCAAAAGCACTGCTCAAATGAAACAGCAGGCAATTTTTATTGATTGGGACTTTTTGGGTAGTTGGACGATTACAGATGGCACAACATTCCCCCGTTTACAAGCAGTATATAATAATCCTGTTATTTTAGCCACACTCTCTAAAAATGCTACAATCAACACCCAATATACCGATACAGTGGAAGTTGTTGCTATGGATAATCCAACCTTTACTCTTACACTGGAAAATGCACCAACGGAAATGGTAATTTCAAACAATATTATTACATGGACAGCACCTGCTCCAATTGGCAACCACACTGCAAGCGTAGTGGCAAGAGATGACAATGGCGCTGTTTCAAAATATACTTATACGATTAGTGTTGTTCCTTATGAAGGAGAAGGAACAGAAAATAAGCCTTACCAAATAACAAGCATCGAAAAATTGGATAGTGTCAGGTACTATTTGGATAAACATTTTGTATTAATGAATAATCTCGATTTTGAAGGTACAGCTTACGATAGCAATAGTAGCCAAGGTTGGTTGCCATTGGGCAATGGCACTACCAAATTTACAGGCTCGTTTAATGGTGCAGGACATAGCATTTCAAACCTCTACATTAACCGCCCAAGTACTTACTATATAGGACTGTTTGGCTATACCAGTGGAGCCGCAATAGATAGCCTTGCTATTGTAAATTGTAATGTGTCAGGATCTGAGCGTGTTGGTGGTTTAGTGGGGTGTAATTATGACCAATCTACCGTAACAAATTCTTATTTCACAGGCACCGTGTCGGGAGATTATTATGTTGGTGGTTTAGTGGGGATTAGTTATTCTTCTACCGTAACAAATTCTTATTCCACAGGCACCGTGTCGGGAGATTATTATGTTGGCGGTTTGGTGGGGTATAATTCTGAATCTTCTGTAACAAATAGTTATTCCTCAGGCACAGTAGAGGGGAATAGCCGTGTAGGTGGTTTGGTGGGGACTAGTTATTCTTCTACCGTAACAAATTCTTATTCCACAGGCTCAGTATCGGGAGATGGTGATTATGTTGGTGGCTTAGTGGGGTCTAATTCTTCTTCTTCTTCTTCTTCTTCTTCTTCTTCTTCTTCTTCTTCT
>JAESUW010000134.1 GCA_016760525.1 Labilibaculum sp. | reverse complement strand
TTCCTTGGTCATATACCCTAATATAAAGAGTTTCGCCAGGTGTTCTGCCAGAAAAATCAGATGTTGTAACATACAAATCCGGATTGGCTGAATAACAGTCTATTTCAGTTAAACTTGTACATGATCCGCTATACACTGCAAAATTCACTTTATTAAGCCAATTTGTTGTTCCTTCTGAATATGTTGCAATCACAATTTCACCTGAACTTGGAACAAGAGCAGAAAACCAAACATCACTACCACTGTAGCTACCACATGAAGGAGCAGGTATCGTATTATCGGTAAGCCTACTGTCTGTAGCATCTACATTGTTATACTGAGTAAACGAACAAGTTGTAGTAATTAAAAGAGGAATTGAATTACAAGGTAAATCATTCATGGGTACAGGCGGAGGTGAGCTGGGGAGTGAAGGAAAATTGGAAAATATATCATTTTTAAATTTCCCACTAGCCAATAGTCGAAATGTTCCCATTCCAACCGAAGCAAATAACAATAAAAAAAGCACTACAAAAAGTAAAAGTCTTTTCATTTAATTATTATTTGAATTTATCATCAGTACACCTTCACAAATTAAGGTGTCAAAAGTACACATAATAAGTTTGGTTCCATAAACCAGTATTTATTTTTCAAGCTAAAATATAAAACAATAAAAATCGATCTAAAGATCTGTTTAAGAATGCTATATCATTTTAAATTAAACGATTTATCTAACAAAAAATTCGTTTAGTTTGATTATTGATTCCACCAAACACTACTTTTTATCCATTAAAAATGAAGAAAACATCCGTAACGACAAGTTTTTAGGCTTATTGGTAAAAGAAATAGCTTCTACAATATAGCTTGCAGAAGCTAAGAACTTAAACTAAATCCCATTTCCCCCTATCACATTATATTAGGCTGAGATATGCATGAATTGAAGATTAAAGTATATTGTATTGACAAACAATACTTACTCATCACGTATTGCCTCAATGGGACGAACTTCCACTGCACGTTTAGCAGGTATTATTCCGGCAAAAATACCGGCAAAAATTAAAATCCCCAATGCAATCATTGCTACATTAAAGTCAACTTCCGGATTGGTAAACATAGAATTATCGCCACCACCATTTTGAAGCGCTTTATTTAGAAGTTCCAGGATAATAACACCAAAAACAAGACCGAACCACCCAGCAACTGCTGTTAATACAACAGATTCTGTTAAAATAGAGCTGATAATTACTGATGGAGAAGCACCTAATGCCCTCTGAATTCCAATTTCTTTCGTTCGCTTTTTAACTATAAAAAGCATGATATTACTAACTCCAATAATTCCGGCAATAAGCGTTCCAATGCCAACAATCCATATTAATCCGGTAATTCCTAAAAATAAATTATTGATCTGAATAAATTCCTTTTCTACATTTTCACTGCCTATTGCTCTATCATCATCAGGATGAACCAAATGACGCCTTTTCAGTAAGGCTTTCACTTTTCCTTCTACAAAAGTTGCTGTATACTCGTCTTTTGAGGTAATGGAGTAATGGCCTACTCTATTTCCATAATTGTATGTTTTCTGAAGGGTTGTAAACGGAATAAAAATGCTTTGATTTTGCCACTCTCCCCATCCTTGATTATGCATGGATTTAAAAGTACCTACAACCTGAAAGTATACACCATTCAGTTTGATATATTCCCCTATTGGATCTTCGTCTTTTTCGAATAAAACCTCGATAACCCGCTCACCAATTATTGCAATTTTCCTTTTGTCATTAATATCAACTTGATTTAAAAATCGTCCATCAGTTATAGTCACCGGATCGATCAAATTCACATCAGGAACATCGCCAAGAATACTGAAAGCACCTGTTTTCAAACCTCTTATAACATTATTATCACCATCGCCACCTCGAGCCTGAATTCTTGGAGCCAGTAATTTTACTTCAGGAATATTGTCCAGAATTGCTTTGGTATCCTGATTTGTGAAATGATACCGACGACCTTGTTTGTATCCTTTGTAGGGTTTACTTGTTGGCTGCGTCCAAATAAAAACTGAGTTCGTTGCAAAATCGCCCATTCCAGAATACACGCCATTCTCAAGGCCTTTGCCTGATCCAAGCATAATAATAAGCATGAAAATTCCCCAAAAAACTCCAAATGCAGTTAAAAAGGTTCTTAATTTGTTGCTCTTAAGGGCCATATAAACTTCGGTCCATCTATCTCGATCAAACATACTATTGCTATTTTCAAATTAATAATTTACTCGTGAGACAATGCTTCTACAGGAGTGACATTAGCGGCTTTCCATGCCGGGAAAAAACCAGCCAGCAATCCGGCAAAAACCAAAACCAAAGTTGCTTGTATTCCAACACTTAAATCAACCGAAGGGTTCATGAAAAACTCGATTTGAGTATGTGGAGCGAGAACTTCAAGGAGTATTACTCCCGCAACTAGGCCCATATATCCTGAAACACTGGTGATTAGTACTGATTCAAGTAATACCAAACTAACTATTGAATTTGGTGTAGCACCTAATGCTTTTCGGATTCCTATCTCTTTTGTACGCTCACGAACTACAATAATCATGATGTTGCTAACCCCAACAATTCCTGCTATAATCGTAAACACACCAATTATCCATACGAAAATTCGAATTCCGGAAAACAAAGCCATGGTACGTTGATAATTTTCCATGTTATTATTAATCCACATCGCTCTTCTGTCTGTAGGATCAAATTTGTGACGGGCAGCAAAAGTTTTTCTGAGATGTTCCTCCATTGCTTGAAGAGACTCGATATCGGGAGTATTTGTTGTAAAGGACATGTTGGATATTCTATTAGCTCCGTTGAATACTTTTTGAGCTGTTGATATAGGAACATAAACTCTTTGTAAATCTCTCTCTGAATGATCCGTAAAGGTTCCTATTACCAGAAATGGTATTCCATTTATTTTCAAATATTTACCTACGGGTTCTTCTTTTTTAAATAAAGCTTCTTCAACAACTGTACTTATGGCAACTACTTTTCTAAAATCGTTTATATCTATATTATTTATAAACCGGCCTTTTATATTTGAAGTACTCTCTAAAGTCTCTGTATCGGGGTGAACAGCAATAATATTGTAATTAACGAACTCTGTTTTATAGGAGATTAAATTATTTCTGAAAATGGAAAATCTTGAACTTATTTTATCTACATCTAAGCCGGAATCTTTCGTTTTTTGATAGTCGTCATTCGTAAATTGAATGCGTCGACCAGCTTTCATGCCATTAAAAGGCATACTTGTTCTGCCACTGTAAATCCAGAGGCTATTCACAGCATCTGCCTGAAATTGATCCAAAACACCATTTTGAAGACCTTTCCCTGAGCCTAATAGAATTATTAACATGAAAATACCCCAGGAAACACTGAAGCCTGTCAGAATAGTACGTAGTTTGTTTTTTCGGATGGTTTCAAAAATTTCTTGCCACTTATCAAGATCAAACATGATTTCTTATTTAGAATTCCACAATTAGTATATAGGCGCACGAAGCATCCTTAACGTTACAATTGTGATGTCCTGAATTTTGGTGGTATTTAATAACGGGAGGTTTTCTTACCTACAATATAAAGAAAGATTTGTAAGAAATCAATAATTACTGCAATAAAGCAAATATTAATAATTAGAATGTTGTTTTAATCTTATTTAACGTTCATTAGCAGCTCTTAACCTAGGTTTCCCTTATCTTTAGTGTATAGATTACAACAAATAAGAATAAGTAGTTTTATCATAGATTTAGGTTAAAATTTAGTTTTAAAAAGGATTAGTTGGTAGCTGATCCTTTTTTTGTGCCAATACTTTTTACATTTTGAATTCAGCTTTATATTCATGGTATGGATTCAACTCAACTAAATTACATTTACAAAAATATTAACTGGAAAAGAATTCCTTGGATCAAAGACCAACTACCTGATTGTTTATTGGATTTGATTGATAGGGAAATCATAAATCCATGTAAAATGGCCGATTTAGGATGTGGAATAGGAACCTACAACTTGTGTTTTGCCAAACTCGGATATGAAACCTACGGGTTTGATTATTCGCATATTGCCATTGACAAGGCAAAGGAATTGTTTCAATCCCATAATTTGCCTGATCATTTAGAGAAAATTGATCTCAGCCATGCTATGAATCCAATTGAGCACTTATTCGAATTTGCTTTCGATTATGAAGTGTTACATCATATTTTCCCTAAAAATAGAACACTGTATGTAGAAAATGCACATGCCCATGCTTGCCCTTTGCTAAATATTTATCCATTTGTTTTAGTGAAGTAGATGAATGTTTTGGAAGTAAGGAAAAATACCGAAAAACACCTCTTGGAACAACTTTATATTTCTCATCAGAAGAGGGAATAAAAGAACTGATGACTCCTTATTTTGATATAATACCGATTGTTGTTTAGCTTCGCTGATCTACTCTTCGTTCCGATACGTTTGAACCATAAATTCGCAAGCTCATCTACGCCTCAACTCAACATACATCGGCATTATACCATTTAGCTTTATAGCAAAGCCTAAAGTCCATTTGGTATAATAGCGTTAAAAACAATTAAAGTTGAAGAAAAATCAAAATCACACCAGACAGTTTATTGTCTAATGCAAAAAAATCCTCTAACTAATTAGAGGATTGATATTTTATTTAAACCAGATATTCAGCAAAGAGTTCATCGAATACTTCACCTTTAGATAGACGACCATTTACCAGACATATTGTATATACCTTTCCTTTTGCACAGAGTTTATTATCTAAAACTCGATAGATATCTTCATTAAATACCAACTTCACTCCTTCCCGCTCAATGTTTAAGCGCACTTCAAATTCATCGCCACATGTTAGTGAGGTTTTATAATCTATCTCAATTCGGGAAACCATAGCATCTATTCCTTGTTCGTGCAATGCCTTAAAGTTATTCCCAATTGATTCTAAAAACTCATGTCGTGCATGTTCCAGATAATTCTGATATACAGAGTTATTCACCACTCCTTGAATGTCGCACTCGTAATCGCGGACTTTAAACTTCAGATTATATATGTAATTCACCATTAAATTGTTTTTTTATTAAAAGGCTAAATCTAGTAATAATTGAAGAAACAGCAATTTAAATAAATGGTTTCAACTAATTATACAATAAAATATTCCGAATAAAAAAAGAACTGTTGAGCGGGAATCTCAACAGTTCAGAATTGTAAAGCTTATCACTTACTTTACGATTATTTTTTTTATCCAACTTTCTCCACCGGCATCTATTTGTACCACATACATCCCGGTACTCAAGCTACTTACATCAATTTCTTTTGAACCATCTGTTTTCAATGTTCGAATTACACTTCCTTTAAGATTAATAATCTTGACTGTCATCTCGGTTGAAATGCCGGTTGATTCTATTTTGAAAGAATCACTTGTTGGGTTTGGATAGAGTTTAATTGTAACATTATCAGTTAGAGCCCGTTCTCTTTCACTCCTATTATCTTCCACCTGTATTCCGTAATCTTCAATTTCGCCATAGCTTGCATTGCCACAAGCCAATGGTGTCGCATTATAGGTGACGCGTACTCTCATTCGGGTAGTTCCCAAGCTTGCATCATCCGGAACCGAAATTGCACCTACTGCCTGTCCAAGTCCACCGCTAATACTAAAGCTTAATGCGTATTCTTCATTCGAATCTTCAAAATCACCATCACGATTCCAATCGAACCAGGCCGTAACATAATTGCGTGTATCCGGACGACCAATATTAATGGTTATTGCATAACTCCCACCTGGTTCTACAGATGCCGATTGAGATGTGTAATCTGAATATTGATCGCAAACAGAACTATTATTAATTGTTTCAAATATCACCCCTGAAATATATTCATATGAGCTGCATCCGTTTGTTGTTGCATCACAATATTCCTGCGGTATTGGAGCACTTACTGTAATTAAATCTGTACTTGTTTTGGTATCAGTACTACCTGTATTTGATGCAGTTAATGAAACAGAATATGATCCCTCAGTATCATAAGTTACTGTTGGGTTTTGTGAGTTGCTTACAGTTGGCGTTCCTCCTGTAAAAGACCAGTTCCAAGTTGTTGGATTATTTGATGACAGATCAGTAAAACTAATACTTTCTCCTTCATAAATAGAAGTTTTATCTGTTGAGAAATTAGCAATTACATCAGTGTCTCCTGTTCCTGAAATATTTATGTTTGCCACATAAGGTATTTTATTATAAGCACTTACTGTTATTTTAATTGTGCCACTGGAAGGTAGTGGACTAAAGGAAACCGTTGCCGATCCGTTACTTGTTTTTGCAGTTCCTAAAATTTCCCCGTTTAAGGTCAAAGAAACCCATGCATCGTTTGTTGAGCTGGCAACAGTTAATTGATTGCTGTTAGGGACTATAGTTCCTGCATGACTGACTTGCAATGTACCTGGAGTTTTAGTTCTTACCTGCAAGGATGGATCACCAAATATGGTCCATGTATCCAACATGGTTTCTCCTCCTGATCCGTAAACATCAACCATTTTAAACATCCCGTTAAGAGCCAATCCTGCAAAGGTTCTTCTAATGTTATTGGCATAACTTTCTATCAAAATATCATTCATCTCGGTTTGAGCAATCATTGGCGGCACCCACGATTGATTAATTGTAGAAGCACAAATTGCCATTGCTCCTGTAGGAATACCATTATTCGTTGCCCTTAACCATGCTTCTGCAAAACAGGTGATTGATTTAAAATTACCATTCACGCAAGCCACATCAAAAATAAACGGAAGCTTATTATTATTGGTAAGGCTGTTCACATTAGTACTTGTATATACCATACTGGCAAAACCAGTATTGGAACCATGCCCTACATAATTGATTAAACTTTTACCTGCATTTAGTAAGCTGGTTAATTGACCGGCACTTCCTCCATCCTGATAACAACGGGTGATATCATATCCGTACCCTTCCAATTTGTTTTCGATGGTATTCATGTGTTCTGCATCAGAAGGATTAGAGCCTTCGTTAGAGGCAATTCCCACTCCTGATGCCAGCCAGGTGTCTGCTGTGCTTACATCTCTTTCGTAATGAATCGTTCTGTCAACCTGAGTTGTTACCTGAGTTGCATTCTCAGCAGAAAAGCGCCCAACAAAGATGTCGATATAGTGATCGTTACCAGAAATAAAGCCATAATTATTATCGGAATCACCAGCACTGGTAGATGATGTTGGAACTTGCGGAGCATCTCCCACCAATAAAAGATAGGTTAAGCCATTAGTGTTGTAGTAGTTGCTTACGTAGGTTTTAATTGCCGAGGCATTACCGATTGTACTCACTGCAATCATTTCCACAGATATTCCCTTTTGTTTTTTCCATGCAACAAAATCAGCCATCTCGTCCATAAAATCGTCATAACAAATAATCAACATGTTTCCCGGAGCATCATTCAGAGCGGTGTATTTGGTGCTGTTACTTGTATAATTTAGAAAATGGCTTTGATAGATTTTTTCGAAACCATGATCAGTAACAACCGATTTTGTACCTGACATTACATTTTTTGTTGACATTCTTCCACTTGGACTTACTTTCATCGTAATATGAGTATAAATCCTCAATTTTTTCTGAACAGGATTATAAGCAATTGGCTGAACAACAACAGCCTGACCACGAACGCTTCGTAATATATAAGGATCATTCATCAAAACCAATTCTGAAGGATAAAATGCATCTTTCTGGTAGATGTCGCCATATCGATATGGAATTGTTTTGGGATCGATATCTCTGGTAAGATCTCCTTTTGAAGGAATTATTCTGATATCGGTCAGCTCGATATATTCCGAAGAGACGATCTCGATTTGCATATCGGCACTGGCAGGGATCATGATGGATTGGGCAAAACGAGGTAATGCAGGATTCCCTTTTTCAAGGATATCACCCATACCATTTGCTTCTACCTTGTAGGCATTTTCTTTTTCAATCCAAATTAGATCGTAAGAGTTCAGTTTAAAATCAAGCACATAATTGTTACCGTCGGATGATTTCAGTGTCATCTCGTTCTTGTCGGTTCGATTATTAGGATCGATCTTGATGTGTTCCCGCTTTTGAGCTAAAGCGTTAAATGTTGGTACTAAGGTAAGAGCAATAGCACATACCCAAAAAGAGTAAAGATTCTTTTTCATAAGTAAATTTTTTATTTAGTTATAGTTTCTTATCGTAATAAGAAAATTACAGAACAAGTATTTAGTCAGAATACCCGCAATAATTGAAATCTTAATTTAATTATTACACCCCTTTATTCCCCATAAAGCAAAAAGGTAACCCTAAAAATAATAAAACTTATAATTTATTAAGCACATTCAATTTAGACGAACATCCAGAAGTACTACGCATAGTGATATTGAACAGTAAATACAATATTTATTTTCATCGAAAAAATGGTCAATAGTTTGAAATAAATGAACTTAATGATTATTGACCGAGCTAAACAAATGAAATAATCCTCTTATTTAAAATAAGACTACTACATATAATTAATTCGATTATATTGGTGTAGGAACTTCACCAAGACTACAATTATTCTTTTTTAGTAAAATTAATTTACTACACCTTCTATATTTCAACAAAAATAGGAGCACAAACTATCTGGTTAAGTAATCAAGATCATCTAATTAACATATCGACAATATTTAACTTTTTAGATAAGTAATTATTATGTACTTTAAACTGATGTTTTCTGTCTAATGGTGTGGGTGAACTAAAGGTGAAGTGTTTAAAAATGGATATTTCTGATGAAAATCAAGGGATATTCCTGATTGCTAAAGAGGGGACGGAGTACCGTATTGCTGCCATGCAATCCGGTGCCGATTTACGAGTGCCCAAGATGGGCGAGGCGGTCAATTTAAACGCCATAAAACCACTCAATCATTGGT
>JAESUW010000201.1 GCA_016760525.1 Labilibaculum sp. | reverse complement strand
TAAGAAACTCCTGTTTTCATGAAAACAGGAGTTTCTTATACTAGTGACTTAAATGACTTGATGGAATTATTGTTTGATCGAAAAACTTTGAACACCATGTTAATTTTTGATTTGCATAAGGTGTATTTTTCAACAATAACATCCTGATAGGATACAAGCCCTGTTTCAAATAAATGCGCCCTCTTCGCTGATGTCTTGAATTTAGTCCATCAGACTCTATTACAAGGTGCTCTCCAATACTAAAAAGAGCTGGATCAATAGAATAATTAAAGAAGGTATAGGTTGCATTTTCATCAATTTTAAGGTAGCCTGTTATTTCTACGGCATAGAATTCGGCCTCAATATTCTCAGGAAATTTAAGCCCCTCCACAATACCGCAATTGACAACCTCATCCTCTATTACATCATGTATCGAAGCAAACTTACCTTTTAAAACTTTATATTTTAAATCTTCATTTAATTCTGTTCTGGTCTCAGATTGTAATGGCTCAATCTTTATGCATTCAATACTTCTAATTTTACTTTTAGCACCCGATTCATGAAAGCTCTGTGCTTTAACTGTTGTAGTACTATTCAACTCAATAGCTTCCTTGTAAACAGCAGAATAATTATCCGGATCAGAACCATCAAGAGTGTAACGAATTATTGTGTGTTCAGAATCTATTTCTAATGGCAATGACATTCTATTAAAAAAGAAATTTTTATTGACACCACCGTGCGGAGCTCTTACAAATACATTGATGCTCTTTTTATGCAAGAGTGCATAATGATGGTTCATTCTGCTCTTAAAATCATTCCAGTTTCGCTGTGATTTTCTTGACCAAACAACCTCTGCCAAAGCACAAATCCTTGGAGCGACCATATATTCTACCCGATCAGAAGTATGCATGTATTCAGTCCAAACATTCCCTTGTGCACCTAAAATATGTTTTGCTTCCATCTCACTTAATTCTGCAGGAGTTGGTTCGAATGAATATACTTTTTCTAATGATGAGAATCCTCCAATTGCAGTTGGTTCGATATAATCTACATCCTGATAATGATCAAAATAGCAATGAGTTCCCGGTGTCATTATCACATCATGATGCTGTTTGGCAGCCTCAATTCCACCTTTAATTCCCCGCCATGACATCACTGTTGCCTCGGGCGCCAAGCCTCCCTCCAAAATCTCATCCCAACCAATTATTTTGCGGTTTTTTGTTAAGAGAAACTTCTCCATTCGCTGGATAAAATAAGACTGTAGTTCGTGTTCGTCTTTTAGTCCCTCCTCTTTAATTCTTTTTTGACACAAAGGACATTTCTTCCAACTTGCTTTTGGACATTCGTCTCCACCAATGTGAATGTATTTGGAGGGAAATAATTCAATAACTTCCAACATTACATTTTGCAAAAACTCAAAAGTACTTTCCTTTCCTGCACAATAAACATCATCAAAAACACCCCATTCGTTCTCAACCTCAAAAGGCCCTTCGTTACAGGCTAATTCTGGATAGGCGGCTAATGCAGCTACAGAATGACCAGGTAATTCTATCTCCGGTATTACGGTGATAAAACGGTCGGCTGCGTATGCCACAACTTCTTTTATTTGTTCCTGTGTGTAAAATCCGCCATACCGACTTCCGTCTTTTTCGGTACGCCATGCTCCTACTTCTGTTAATTTAGGATATTTCTTAATCTCAATTCTCCAGCCCTGATCCTCGGTTAAATGCCAATGAAAAGTATTCATTTTATACATCGCCATTAAATCGATGTACTTTTTTATGAAACCGACAGAAAAGAAATGACGGCAAACGTCTAAATGCATTCCCCGATACTGATATCTTGGTTCATCCAATATTTTAACAAAAGGCACTTCGGGTGCTCCTTGTAAAGGAATTAGTTGCAAAAATGATTGAATTCCGTAGAAGAATCCCCTTGCTGACTTTGCCTTAATTAAAACACCCTTATTATCAATTGCAAGTTCATATTCTTCATTTCCCCAGTTTTTATCCTGTACTGGTTTAAAGGAAATCACATTGGCAGAAGAAAGCTTATTAGAGATCTTCTTAGAAATTCTTAAGCCTGCCAGTTCATATATCTGATCGGATAAATAGCCAACAAGTACTTTCTTATTTTCCACACCTTCAGAAAATACAAACCGGGTACTGTTTTCGAGAAGAAAAGTACCCTCAGAGCTAATTAGCCTGGCTGGTTTGGGAATAATATTCACTGATTTTTTTGTCTGAGCTTCAGATGTTATGGAATTTATAATCTGCGTGCTTACCAGCAACAGGAACAGCAAAGAAGTTCTCATAGAATTAATTGATTATTTTTGTTTGTATTAGGCTTTGAGATGCTTAAAACTACACATTTTAATTAAAACTACTGCAGAAAACAGTAAGCATAAAAAAAGCAGCATTTCTTAGAAAGAAATGCTGCTTACATCTATATATTAATAATCTGCCTAGTAACTAAAAATAGTAGAATTTGGAAAATTCCCTACAGTAACATCCTTTATTTTATCACCTTGTGGAGAGTAAATATGAACTTTACCAGCTGAAGTTGCACCATTCGACTCACATAACCAAAGGTTTCCATTAACAGGATTTACATCCATACCATAAAACATTGTATCTATAAAATTAGCTGTTGGTAAAGCTGTATCAGTAATATTCATCGCATAAACTACATCAGACATAAAATACACAACATCTTTGTCCTTGTTGATTGCAATATTTTTAATACCAGTCGTAGAAATATTTGTTAAATTATATGAAGTAACAGCACCTGTTGATTCTGAGATAACAGAAATTCCAGAATCGGTATATGTAACATTTGGCCAGTTCGAATAATCTGGTACACCAGAACAATACACCCAAACATCACCATTAGCATCAACAACCATATCTTTAGGACAAGATTTTACTGTAATTATTTCGGTAACCTGATCAGTATCAACATCAATAACTGTTACAGTATTATCATCGTTTGAATTCCCACCACTATTGGAAACATATAACTTACCATTGGAAACAATCATTTTTTCCGGTCCTGCACCAACCGAAACCTGACCTGTTACAGTCATTGTATTTAAGTCAACAACATAAACTTCATTGTTTTGCGTTACCTGATCCGGATAAGATCCTGTTACTCCATTACCATTCGATACATAAGCTTTACCATTCGCAAAAGCAATTTCTCTAGGGTATGATAAATCAAGTATTGTTGCATAATGTTTAAAATCTGAAGCAGTAACAACTTCAACATAACCAGCACCACTTGCTGTGGTCACAACAATAAATACATATTCACCATTTATTGCCATTGATTGTGGATATTTACCTAAAGCAACACCACTATTTGCAGATGAAAAATAATTATTGGTCACCTCATCATTTCTGTTGATCATGCTTATAGAGCCATTAGAGCTTCCTTCGTTCAACACATAAAAATAACTGATCTGCTTTTCGCCAATACTAATATTAAAAATGCCTGTTAATACATTGTCTCCATCTGTAACCGTAAAAGAAAACTCATCAGTTAAAGTTTGGCTTCCATCGTGTACATATACAATTTTAGAAGCAGTCAAATCAGCTTGAGTAAAAGTTTCTGCCGAAACTGTAACATCCGTTGCATAAGCAATAATACCGTTTTCAGGAGCAGTTGTTACCGTATATATAATATCAATGTCATCTGTATCGGCATCCATAACATTTAATTCTGATCCTGTAATAGTTACTGTAGCACTATTTTCAAGAACAATACCATTGTTCTCCGACATATTCGGCATTGCATTATCGTCATCATCCGAACACGATACGAATAAAAAACTTGCGATTAACAAGCCTAAACCAAATTTTAAAAACCTTTTCATATTTATAGTATTAGAAAATTACATTAACCCCCAAATAATAAGCTCGACCAGGCATGGGGTAATACTTAACCAGCTCATAAGATTTATCTAGTATGTTTTCAATTCTTCCTGTCAACTTAATTTTTGCAAAATCAGTTTTAAATTGATAACCCGCATTTACATCAAGTAGAAAATTCCCTTCAACTTTTAGCTCTTCCCAGTTTTTAGTATGAGATCTAAAAGTTGCTATTATTCCGGCATCCCATTTTTCATGAATAAAATCACTCAGAATTTTAGTTGTATGATGTGGACGATAAGCCATTGTTTGCTTATAATCATCACTGGATTTATCGTTGTTGTACGCATCGTTATAGGCATATTTAAAAGATGTTCGGATCTTATCACTCCCTAAATTTAAAACATGAGTTAATTCCAAGTCCAAGCCTCTGCTTATCATCAGTCCTGTATTTTGAGGACTCCAGAACGATCCATTAGGTTGCCACGATATGGCATTTTTATTTTCAGAGTGATACAGACTTAAATCAGCATTAATTTCTCCATATTTGGAGGTATAAGATAAAAAAGCCAAACCCAACTCTGCATTCCAACCTTCTTCCGATTTTATATTTTCATTACCTCCGGGTTGCCAGTATCTTTCATTAAAAGTAGGTCGACGATAATGCGTACCTGCTTTAGCCCTTACATCTATAACATTAGGAATAACATGCAACAATGAGCTAAAAGAGTACATTTCAGGGGGATTAACTTCAGAACTCCACTCTCTGCCATATACAAATATAAAAGTCCCGAAATCAGGCGAATACTTACCGGCAATGGTTAATCTTGATTCATTTTCTTCTTTCTCGTAATTATTGGTCTCCCCTTTCAGCCATGAATATTTCCCATTTACATCCAAACTAAATTTACGATTTAAGTAATAGCGTACGTTTGCGTCACTCAATACTCTTTCCGATGATATTTCGGATACATATCCATCGATATATTTTAAATAATCATACAGATAAGCTGTTTTGGCTTCAACTCTAAATTTGCCTACTAAGGTCTTCCAACCCAAGTACACTTTCAGCGAAGAATCTCTTTGCTGTTGATTACTGGAAGGTTTACCAATTCCCATTATGCCCGCTACATTCTTCTTTTTTGCCTGATACCAAGCACCTAAATCAATATAATGTTCGTTTAATTTTAGATGCAAATCGTGAATTGTACCATAAGCTCTGTTTTCATTATTAGTAAGCCTCTCGGTTGGAGAACCAAAATCATATTTATCGGTGTATGAAAAATCATTCTTTCCGTATTGAAAAAATGCCTGAGCAGTGTACGAAATCCAACTATTCGAATATTTACCGTATAGTTTTGTTTTGTAATTTGAGAAACTTCCTGCCCCGGTCATTACACCAATAGCCGATTTCTCCTCCCAATCAGGAATATTATATAACTCAATAGCTCCTCCCAGGGTTCCTGAACCATATAAAGAACCAGTAGCTCCATATACTATATTAATGCTATTAAATGAACCAACATTAATCAAAGACAAATCTGCAGATCCGGTGGTTAGAGAATTCACAGGAATACCATTCCAGTTAACTGAAGTATGTGTAGCAGATGCGCCTCTAATTCCCACAGTAGAAAGTGCACCTAAAGATCCATTCGACGAAACACTTACCAATGATGTTTTCTGAAGTAAACTGGACAAATCCCTTCCATCATATCTCTGAATAAGAATAGAATCAATTTGCACCGTTTTTTCGGTTGAAGAAAAGTGCTGAAGTCTTGGCGCTATTATATCAACAGATTCAATCTTAATTGTACCAATACCAATATTTTGTGACCAAGCACAAAAACTCAAAAAGCTTACAAATATTGTGAATAAAAATTTCAACTTCATCTTATAATTTGATAAAGAAGAAAACACAAGGACAAAACAAAAGAAATATGTAATTCGATCGCCTTCCAAACATCTTCTCCGAATGTTTTGAAAATTAAGTTTGCATTGGCAGGTCTTCTGACTTACTCAACTTTTTCGGCCTTCCCATCCCAGTTTATTGGAACAGTGGCATTGTGGTGAAAAAGCTTTTTTCTGAGCTTACAGCTACGGGAACAGCTCCGGACTTTAACCGGATTCCCTTTTCATCTCTATCTGATTAATTCAGATATATGAGAACCAATTGCACTGCAAATGTATAAAAAAAAACAAAATCAAACTTACCAATCTCTTATTTAGAAGATATTTTAAAACACACTGTAAGTTAACACGTAACAAACTCATGATCTAAAAAAAGGGACATCCCAAAACTGGAACATCCCTTTTAAACTGAATAAAAAAACCAATTAGAACTTATAGCTAAATTTTGCTGTAATTGCTCTTCCCGGCATATTGTAACCATCCTTTTCGGTGTAGTTTTCATCTAACAAGTTGGCTATTGTTAAACCGATAGTGTATTTTTCTTTAATCGTATAACTTGCAGAATAATCGAAGACCATTGAAACCGGATGACGAAGAACTTCTTCGGTAACATTAATTCGAACCGGATACCAAGTATACCAATTGTCTTCATAACGGTGCCCAATATATCGCGCATTTAATCGTGTAGAAAATCCATTTAAATTGTCAAAATCAACACCAAAATTAGCATTGTTATCACGAACATATCTCATTTGACTTTCTTCATTTTTATAAGTACCATCTGTTTGCTTTACACGCTGAGTAACTATCGCATCAATCAAATGAGTATAATTAGCATACAACTTTAACGAATAATTGTAATCAACCAAAGCACCAAAGTCATATGAAGTTTCAATCTCAATTCCATCCATATTGGCAAAATTAGCATTCTTGTAAGTTTTATACTCATCACCATTGTATGCAGTACCATCCGGATCGACAGAATAACTAACAATCATGTTCTTATGATATGTTTTAAAATAAGTAAAATCGAAATTAAATCCTTTCCCAAAATTCTTATATTCAAAACCAATATCAAAAGTATTACTTTGCTCCTCCTTCAGATTCGGATTTCCCTTCGTGGTTCCATAAGAATTTGTATAGAATCCTGCTTTTTGAAATGCATCGGGGGCATAAAATGCATTCCCCCAACTTGAATGAATCGCTAAACCTTCAAGAAGTTCATATTTCACACCCACATTTTGTGTAAACACATTGTATTCCTCAGAACTTGCTTCATTCCCTAGCAGATCGTCTGCTTCCAATTTCAATTTCACCAAATCATATCTTGCTCCTATGGCAATATTCAGCTTTCCATCTAAAGTATTTGTATTTATTTGACCAAAAACGCCAGTCGATACATTTTTATACTTTGGAGTAGATGGAGCCACCACATCACCAGAAGTACTCCATTTATTACTTTCAAACACATCATTTTTATTATCGATACCAAAAGCAAAAGAGTGCTCTCCTACTTTAAAAGCATCCTGAAGAATGAAACCGTAGTTTTTATGAACACTCTCTGTATCGCCGGAAACAGAATTAAAAGAGGTTGATTCCTCTTTGCTGTGAAAAGGGGATAAACTTAGCTTATGATTTCCTATTGTTCCCAGTACATCTGCGCTTGTTGTGTACTTATTCATATCTTTCGAATTCATGCCATATACATGCCAAAAAGAACCTGGTGTTTCAACATCATCAGCAATAAACACAGATTGATGAATATTAATCTTCCAATTTTCGTTTAAAATAAAGCCTAAACGAGCACTTGCATTCTGTCTTTCAAATTGTGAATGCTCCATTTTCTCTCCGTAAGTAGATGGATCTAATATTGTTTCCGCATCACTTTTACCAAAGAAGTTCTTTTTTCCAACTTTATAATCCGCTCCTTGTTTTTGGTAATTATAACTCACATCAAAATCCATAGACTCCGACAATGCACCACCAACACTTAAGCTACCGGTATACTTTTCGAAGCTTCCGTAGGAAACACTTGCATTTCCGGAAATACTTTGTGTACTTTCCTTTGTAACAATATTGATTACTCCTGCCATTGCTGAAGAGCCATATTGAGCTGAGAACGGGCCTTTCAAAATTTCAACCCGCTCCACATTCGACAAATCGATTGTTGCAATATTTGTGGTTCCTGCAGGTCTGCCATCAATTAAAATCACATTGTATTTGTTTGATGTAGATGGAGCGAAACCTCTCATGCTAATAGCTGAAGAGATTCCAGGATATTGAATGATATCAACACCTGTAGTCTTCTTTAATAAGTCTCCCAGATCAACTGCGGGAGTTGCTTCAATCATTCTTCTTGTAATCACCTCAACCTTCTGAGGAAGATCTTTCATTTTGGCATTCACACGTGATGCATTAATTGTTACCTCTGATAAATTAAGGTGTTTCACAACCGTTTTATCGTTGGTTGGATTTGGAACTTCATCAGCTTTTACTGCAGAATTTAATAATGACAGCAATGCAAAAGCCGTTAAAAATGTTTTTTTCATGTCTTTTAAAATAAAATGAAAATAAGTTTAACTAATGCAATGCAGACAGGGAGCTAAAAAAAAATATTACAACACGACACAGAATACCCATTATGGCAAAACAATCCCTATTTATCTATGTTGATAATTTTTTCGTTCACTTGCTCTTTTTCCCGAAAGCAATGACAATTGATTTGCAAAGGCAGGTCTTCTGACTTGTTCTACTTTTTGAGGCCTTCCCATTCCGTTATCGGAACAGTGGCACAGGTCTTTCAAAAAGCTTTTTTAGAACTTACAGCTACGGGTATAGTCTCGGATTCTCACCGAATTCCCTTTTCATTTCATTCCTGAAAAATGAGGAATAAAATACCAAATGCGATACAAATATATGTAAAATAATATTCTGAGAAATAACTTTTTTGAATTTTATTTGGTAGGATTTTAAGAGCCTCTAAAAATGAGTAAGATAAGATGATCTAATTCGAATTTAAACTAATTGATCACGGAAAAAGGATGTTTTTAAAAAAAATAATAATTCCTCGATACTTTTGCAGCGAAGCACCTGTCCATTTTTATGAATCTCCCACTCCATGGTATCTTCAATTAGCTTCACGGAACAATTCCCAACCTTCTCACAAGTAACCTGATAACCTTCACGGGACAATGCTCTTTGAGTCCAAAAACCCATCACATCATTACCAAGTACCTGAATAATTTGTTTTTTTTGGTAATTCATAATAAAGTTGCCTGTTTTCCGATCGAAGA
>JAESUW010000154.1 GCA_016760525.1 Labilibaculum sp. | reverse complement strand
GACTAATTAACACACAGGTATAATGCCGATATATATTTAAAACTCAGTGATAATCCCGATTTATCGGGAGGAATTAGTGAGTAATTTTAAATACTAATCGGTATTAATTGAATAGGAATGAATATAGCTTGGTAGAATTGTTTTTCCCTTTTAGTTTAAAATCTCCCAAATAAGTATAGCTGTATTCTAATTTTTTTTCATTTACAAGCTGATCGAGCAGAGAACCCGAAATTAAAAGTCTCGAATTGTGTTCGTTACACATACTTTGAATTCTTGATGCAGTATTAATGGCATCGCCGTGGTATGCAATTTCCGATCGAATATTACCCACTTTTGCTGTCATTACTTTGCCTAGGTGAGCTCCTGCTTTAAATACGGGTATCAAATCGTAGTTGTCAAGATAATATTCTTTTCTTGAATTAATGGTATTGATGAAATCGAAGAAAACCTTTATGCATTGGTGATGTTTTAAACCATCGTTAATTTTCCAGGTCAACACCACTTCATCGCCTACAAATTGGTATATTTTAACGTTGTTACGTTTAACTGCTGCGGAAATATCATTGAAGCAATCCTGTATCAACCTACTGTACTTAAAGTGTCCTAATTTTTCAGCGTAGTAAGTGGATGATTTAAGATCCATAAACAGGAATATTCTCTCTTCCTCTTCGGGCTTTTTATACTTACCCAACAGATGTCTTATAAAATTACCTTGACCAATTTTTCTGTTTAAATCGTAAAATATCTGTATTAAAGTACCTACCGAAAAAAAGTATATTGCAATTGCGTAAAATAAAGAAGAATTGTAAATCATCATCAATTGTGAAAATGTATTTGGAAATTTATCCCACGAAGAAAAAAAAGCAGGCAGGTTAAATATAAAATACATGAGTAGGATTGCACTAATGATATTTACAACAATTGATAGTAATATGGAGATAAAAAAATCATTTATTTTATTTAGTAGAAAGAATGAAAACCTGAATAGTATTCCCCAAATAATTCCAGATATAATACCTGATAAAATGGTATTCTTTAAGTTTTCGGGATATCTCAGCGATATTGAGCTGGAAGGCTCAAGTTGAATCAGTACGAATAGAACAAGTGCCATAACCCAAATGGCTGTTATGCTCAAAAAATACCCAGTGATGGAAGCTATCTTTTTATTCATTAGAAAAAATAGGTAAATGTTTTGTTAAAGGGAATGTTTTGTTTCAGGGAGTATTTATTAAATAGAGTGACCGAATTATATTTCGAGACCTTATATTGAACTCGTATCAATTCTATCCGGCCACTCCACTATTAAATTCCTAAATCTCCAATTGATTTCTTAAAGCTTACTTCTCTGAGTTTATAGTTTATCTTAGCATCAATTAGCTCTGAATGTGCTTGTTGCCAGAAAGTCTGGGCATCTAATAATTCTGTAGTATTTGTCAAACCTTCATAAAAGCTATTTTTTGTAAGATTCACATTTTCATTGGCTTGAGACATAGATGTTTTAGCCAATTCTATTTGCTGATAAGCTTCCTGTAGGTTAAAATAAGCTTGCTGTACTTCAAGGCTAATCAAATCTTTTTTACGATCCAATTCCAACTCTTTTTGCCTTAGTCTGAATTTGGCTATTGAAACCTTATGTTTGCGTTCTCTCCAATGAAATACAGGCATTGAAATTGTTCCCTGTAGCATTAGGATTTTTTGCGAATCTATCATGTTAATCATCTCACTAATATAGCTATACGAGCCTGCTACATCTATCTTTGGAAGGTAATCTGCTTTTGTGAGATTTTTTTCCTGACGCGAAATCTCCACGTTTTTTTCAAGCATTAACAACTCAGGGCGCTGAGTCAATGCCTTGTTCAAATAGTTATTCTCAATCAATTCATTGTTTACTACAATTGATGTATCGGTAAGTACAATGTTACTGTTTAGTTTTTTCCCAATTAGCTGGCAAAGCGACATTTTTGACAATTTCTCTTGATTTTTTGTTCTAAATAAATCGAGTTTTGACTGGTTTAGCTGAACTTTCGCTTTTAATAATTCATTTTTGGTAGTCAGTTCAAGGTCGAAAGTATTTTGCAAATCAGTAACAAGAGCAGAAAGCATTTCAACATATTTGGATACTAACTTTACCTTTTCCTTAAGCGATACCAAATGCCAGTAAGCTTGATCGGTTTCCTGTAAAACATCCGATTTTTGGAGATGATTGTTAAAAACAGAAATATCTCTGGCTAACTTGGAAATTTTATAAGATGTTTGAATTTTACCGCCGTGAAATAATGGTTGAGAAAAATTTATATTCCCCGAATAATAATCAATATCTCCCAGTTTTATTTCCATTCCCGGAAAATAAATATCACTTGTTCCGGTAAAAATTCCTTTTTCAGCTTCCTCAAGGCTGTTGGCAGTTTCAAGGAAATAACCATCAAATTTCACATCATCAATGTCATGATAGAAATTGTAATTACCACCAATACTTATGTGTGGGAAGAATTGCGCAAATGCAAAATTAACATTCGATTCATTTTCTGAGATTAATTCATTTGAAATCTTTATTCTATGATTGTATTCAAGCGCTAACTTTCTGCTTTCATCCAGCGAAAGTACTTCTTGCCCTATTACCAGAAAACCGGATTGCAAAATAAGTAAGAAGATTAAGATGTTCTTTTTCATAAATTCATAATATTTTTAGTTGAAATCCGATAAAAAACGGCGTAAAGTACTGGTACCACAATTAAGGTTATTATCGACCCTATCGTCAAGCCGAACATAATAGCTATGGCCATGCCACCAAATAAAGCATCGTTAATTAACGGAATCATACCTAAAATGGTAGTAAAAGATGCCATGATAACAGGTCGCATTCTTGACACCACCGAATCTATAATTGCTAATAAAGCTTCTTTTCCTTCGTTTATCTCCAAATTTATTTGGTCTAACAGAACTACCGCATTTTTAATCATCATTCCCATTAAGCCTAAAGTTCCCAACATAGGCATAAAACCAAATGGTTTACCTGTAATTAGTAAGCCTAAACTAACGCCAATAAATGCCAGAGGAAGAAGTATTAAAATGATGACTGGTTGGCGAAAATTATTGAACATTAGAATAATAACGATGATTATTAAAATGAAGGCAATAGGTAAAAATTTACCAATAGCATCATTGGCATCCTTACTTTGTTTGAATTCGCCCAGCCATTGAAGATCATAGCCTGCAGGTAGTGGAATATTTTCAATTTTAGATTGTATCTTAGCTTTTATCTGAGGAGCTTGATAACCAGGAGCGGGGTCGCATTGAGCTTTTATTGCCCTTCTTCTATTGTAGCGCCTGATAATTGGGTCTTCGAATTCAATATTTATATTCGATACCAAACTTCTTAGAGGCATACTTCCAATAGCACCCCAAACAGGAGTGTTCTCCAAGGCTTCCACATAGTTTTCCTTGTTGGAGGTTATTTTTAGTAAAATAGGGAAGGCATCCTCACCTTGGTTAAGCACTCCTATTGGATAACCATTTGTTGCACAAGCCAAGGCATTGCAAACTTCTACTTTCGAAATATGGGTTATTCGAGAATGAGTTTGCGAAAATACAGGATCCAGGACCTTTACTTTGTTTTTCCAGTTATTGGTTACTTTAATGGCAGTAGGTTCCGCTTCCATTATTTTTTGTGCCTGGTCGGATAATTCTCTTAACACTTTTGGATCTGGACCGGAGAATTTTGCCTCTATTTGATATTCGGTGCTAATTGGGCTGTAGTAACGCACCCTAACAGTTGCCTGAGGATAGTTTTCATCAAGGTATACTTGCAATTTTGCCCCATATTCTAAGGCTGTTTCATAATCCTCAGTGTCGGCAATTATTTCACCATAGTTTTGGCAAGTCATGTTAAACGGACGAAGAAATGTGTATCGGGCAGGAGTTGCGCCAAGACTGGTTGTTACATTATGAATTTCATCTTGTTTTAACAAATAATCTTCCAATTCGTCAAGATCCCTCTCAACACTTTTTATATCCGAACCTTCAGGTAAATAATATTCAACCAATAATTGGTTGTACTCTAAATTTGGGAAGAAAAGCTTTTCTACAAATTGAAATAAGAAAATTGAAGAGAAAAAAAGTGTAATTGTCAGACCAATTACAAGCGTTTTGTGGCGCAAGGAGTATTTGATTATACCTCTAAAAAACTGATAAAATTTTCCTGCGAAAGGATCAATTTTTTCCTCACTTGAATTAATGTATTTTTTTCCTTTTAAGAAGATATCGCAGAAATAGGGAGTTTGCGTTAAAGCCAGTAACCAACTTAGAAACAAGGAAATGGCAACAACCTGAAATAAACTGATACAAAACTCACCAGTACTATCCGGTGAAAGGCCAATAGGTAAAAATGCCAGAATCGCAACGACTGTTGCACCTAACAAAGGTTTTGCTGTTTTTTTTGCAGTTCGGAACAGAGCTTCCTTTTTAGGAATTCCCCGTTTTAAATCGATGAGTATTCCGTCGGCTACCACAATAGAATTATCTACTAACATTCCCATTGCAACAATTATTGCGGCAAGGCTAATACGTTGTAGTATTATATCCATACCAAGCATAACTATAAATGTACCTAGTATAGCGAATATTAGCCCACTTCCTATTATGAGTCCCGTGCGAAGTCCCATAGTTAATAACAGAACCACTACAACTATCAAAACCGACTCTATTAGGTTAATCATAAATTGCCCGATTGCATCGCTTACCCTTTCTGGCTGGTAAAAAACTTTTGATATATTGATGCCTATAGGAATATTTGATTTTAATTCATCAATTCTGTTTTGTACTCTCTCTCCTAATGCAATAACATCACCACCACTTTTAATAGCTATAGAAAGGCCTAATGAAGGTACTTTATTGTATTTCATTTTATGAACAAATGGTTCAATTTGTCCTTTGTTGATCTCTGCAATATCTTGTAAAAAGACTGAATTTTTACTGGAACCCGAAATACATAATTCTTTAAGATCCTGGATGCTCTCAAAATTGCCTTTAGAGGCTATTCTAATTCTATCGTCTCCAATTTTTAGGCTTCCCGAATTAACAATCGCATTTTGTTTGTTTAAAATATTTATAATTTGTTGAGGATGAATACCCAGATTAGCCATTTTTTCTTGCGATAATTCAATATTAACGCACAATTGAGGTTCACCAAAAATGTTAATTCTTTTAACACCATCAACCAGAAGTAATTCTCTTCTGATAAATAAAGAATAGTCTTGCAATTCTTCATAAGTAAATTCATTTCCACTAATTGCCAGAAAAATTCCGTACACATCACCAAAATCATCAAATACAATTGGGGTATGTGCATTAGAAGGTAGTTGACTGGATATATCATGAACCTTTCGCCTTAAAATATCCCATATTTGTGGAAGTTCTTTAGTTTTTACATATTGTTTAATATTTACTACAATTTCAGAATATCCTGCTAAGGATCTGGATTCAATGTTATCAATATCATTCATTGACTGAATAGCAGTTTCCAAAACATTGGTAACTTGTAGTTCAACTTCATGAGGTGATGCTCCGGGGTAATATGTAACTATTAGTGCAGATTTTACGGGAATTTCAGCATCCTCCAATTTCCCCAGTTTTGTAAACGAAATAATCCCACCTACAACTATAGCAATTAGAATAAAGAGTAGCACTTTACGTTGCTTTAACACAATTTCGGTAAAATTCATAATTGTCCTCCTATGTTCGTGTTCGATTTTTCTTTTAAAATTTTGACATTTTGACCATTGCGTAAACTTTGCATTCCTGCAACAACAACCAAATCACCTTCTTTTAGACCTTTGGTAATTTTAACCATTCCTTTGGAGTCAAATCCTGAAAGCTTTACCTGTTTTTGTTTTACACTATTTGTTGATTCATTAATTGTCCACACAAAAGTTTTGCTTCCATTATTACAAACTGCATGTCCAGGAATTTTAATGATTTTACTATCATTTGATTGACACTCTATTTTTACATTTGCAGTCATTCCAGGAAGTATTTGTTTGTTTTCCGGATTAAGTCTCAATCGCATATTGAAGAAATTATCGCCATTGGTTTTTTTCTCTATTTCTATCATATTCAGTTTAAATTCGACAGAAGGAATTGCTTCAAACTCGCAACGGTACGAGACAAAGCTTTTATTTTGAAGAAAATCATTTTCGCTTAAAGCAACGCATAGTTCTAACTTTGATAAATCAAGCAATGAAATAATTGGTTGTCCTAACGTAACTTTTTGGTAGTTTTCAACAAATTTAGTCTGGATATATCCTGTAAAAGGGGCATACAATTTTGTGTCATTCAACGCATTTTCGGCAACTTCATTTTTAGCTTTTGCAAGTTTAAGATTGGCTTGCATTTGGTCATGAATACTTTTTGAAGTACTTTTTTTGGTATACAGAGTGGCATAGCGTTCAGCCTGTAGTTTAGCATTTTCGTAGTTGGCATTAGTCGATTCTAGTTTAACTATGTAATCGCGATCGCTAATTTCGGCTATCAATTCCCCTTTTCGTACATATTGCCCGGTTTGAACATTTAATTTTACCAGAGGACCAGATACCTGAAATGCTAGTTCGACCTCCCTAAATTCTTTTACAATTCCGGTTAAAATTTTTGTTTCGTTTAGGTTATTTATTTTTGTTTTAAAAACCTTTACCGGTTGCAATAATTTTTTTCTATTATTGCCCGATTGACACGAAATGATTCCAATTGATATACTTACCAATAAAGAAAACACAATGTAAAATCTCATTTGTTTCATTTGATACTATTTTAGTATTTGATTATTTATTTTTATTGATTTAAGAGTTGGATAGCCTGAACTCGACTTTGTAAGTTGTTCTAATTTGTTAATTACAATAATGAGTGTGTCGAATTAATTTTTCATACTTCGTAGATAAATAGCAATATGTTGGTATTTGAGATTCATCATTTCTTTAATACTTTTACGCTATCTTGATTTAGATTTAATATAAATTACAGAGACAAATATAGATGAGAGATCCTGAAAAAATATTACGCGAGATGTCTGGTTGTTTTTATATTTGGTCGGATTTTCAATTATTTAATTGAGTTTATGCAATACAATGTACATTTATCAGACTTGCGGGGATTTTATAATAATACCTACCTAAATCAGGCAAATGATCTAAGTTTTTTTAATTCTAAAGACAGTATTGAATCGGATGTATTAAAAGTGCAGATTAACGAGTGGAAAACGACTCAGTTCAAGACTCATATGTTGCAAATAGAATCGAAAAAGGAATTGAATATTTCTGGTGGAATTAATGAACATACAGTGGTGTTACATTTTGTATGTAAAGGTGATGCTTTGGTAAAATTTGGTGAAAATAAGATGGCCTTAATGAAAGAAAATACAAATAATTTTTTTTTGAGTTCTTCAGAACAGGTAATTCATACTTTTCGTGAAAATACCCAATATGAGTTCTTTAAAGTTTTTTTACCATATGATTACATCCTGAATATTGGTGAGCAAAATGTAGAAACTTTTGAATCCTTACTTAGGAGTATAAGCCTTGAACAGCCTATATTGTTTAATGAACCCAATAGTATTACTACTATCGAAATGAATACGGTTATTGATCAGATCAAAAATTGTCATTTGATGGGCAATATGGCCGCAATATATTATGAAGCCAAAATACAAGAGCTATTATGTCTTCAAATAAAAAGAAAAATAGAGCAAACTAATATTCACCAAGGGAAACACAAACATCACCAGAATCAGGTGATTGAAGCCAGAAATATCCTGGAAAAACAATTTCAAAATCCACCAACCATAAATAAATTGGCTATAGATGTTGGTGTGAGTGCCACTGTGTTAAAAGAAAGTTTTAAAAGCATAATTGGAAATACAGTTTATGGGTATTTGCTGGATTATCGGATGAGTATGGCCCGGAAATATTTACTTGATACAAATCTAACAATAGCAGAAATTGCTGAAAAATCGGGTTATGAACATGCGTGCCATTTTACTACGGCTTTTAAGCGTAAGTTTGGTATGGTTCCATCAGTATATAGAAAGAATCAGTTGTGATTTTTTTCTATTACACCATTTTGAATAATTGTGAGCCATAGCAAGCGAAAAAAAGTAGATATAATGCTGATGGAATAAATAGGAAGCGATGTTGAGCGTGGTAAATATATAAATGAATTTTGGTGATTATTAGGTTATGGAATTCTTTTTATGGCGATATATTGAGATTTTTTAGTTCAGTAGTTTGACAGTTTGGGTAGACTTATTAGCGCCAACAAAAAATAGGGAATAATTAAAGTATATTTTCTTTAAACTGTTTAGGCGTCATCCTATATTTACGTTTAAAAGCCGTAGTAAAATGAGAAGCATAATCATAGTCGCAATCCAGAGCAATTTCGAAAATACTTTTATCGGTATCGAGTAATAATTGACGAGCGAGGTTCATTTTATGGTCGAATAAACAGCCATACACTGTTTGGTTAAAAACTTCTTTGAAACCGATCTGTAGTTTTTTTTCATTTATACCGATGTTTCTTGATAAATTTAAAATACTGGGAAGTGTGTTAATATTAGAGAGTAGTATGTTCTTGGTCTCGTGAATTTTATTGATTTCGCTTTTTTTAAGAGAGCACAAGCAGTTTTGCTTTGTTTTTTTGTCTTCTTGCTGTTGCAGTTGTAGAGCCAATAACTCAAATTCAATTGAAGTACCCGACTTTACCCGCGGAGCCTGGGAAACAAGCACCAATTGATTTAACTTTGAAAGGAGCAGGAACAACAGGGGGTAGAAACCTTATAAAAGCAAATTCCAGTGGACAATTGAATGTTCACTAATAGTGTAGCCAGATGTTTTATTATATAGAAACTGGATGAGTTAATATGATAGAGACTCAAAAATAGTTAGTCTTAATTATTTCTTACCTCTCAATATAGAGAATGCTGATTCTAAAAAAAAAATTAAGCGCAACAAGAGTTTAGTGTTTAATACCAAATGGACTTTAGGCTTGGCTATAAAGCTAAATGGTATAATGCCGATGTATGTTGAGTTGAGGCGTAGATGAGCTTGCGAATTTATGGTTCA
>JAESUW010000133.1 GCA_016760525.1 Labilibaculum sp. | reverse complement strand
AAATGATCTAAACAATAAAACCAAAATCCATAACAGATTTTGGTTTTGTTTTTTATTGGGTATTTCAGATCTCATTTCTCGAATCTAAGATCTCAAATCTATTGTTACAAAGTCTCCAAACAAGTTGAAATATTCTTCTCTATTCTTGCATTTACACTTTGTACATCTTCTTTCACAAATTTCTCACCAATTATTTGCTCGTACAATTCAATGTAACGTTCTGAGATTTGATTTACTCTCGCCTCGTCCATTACAGGAACCTTCTGCCCGTCTTTTCCCTGAAAACCATTTTCCATTAACCATTCGCGAACAAACTCTTTCGATAATTGCTTTTGTTGTTCGTCATTCGCCAAACGCTCATTATATCCTTCAGAATAAAAATAGCGGGATGAATCTGGAGTATGAATCTCATCAATCAAGTAAATTTCACCATCTTTCTTACCAAATTCATATTTAGTATCAACCAAAATCAATCCTTTTTCAGCGGCAATATCGGTTCCC
This sequence comes from Labilibaculum sp., assembly GCA_016760525.1. GTDB lineage: Bacteria > Bacteroidota > Bacteroidia > Bacteroidales > Marinifilaceae > Labilibaculum. The sequence goes on along the minus strand of JAESUW010000133.1, from coordinate 8,765 downwards.
CGGGCAAATAAAGCCTGAGTATATTCTTCAAGCATTTCGTAATCTTCTTTAGATACAATGCCTTGCTTTAAAATTTCTTCTCTTGAAATATCTTCATCATGTCCTTCCATAGCCTTGGTTGTTGGCGTAATGATAGGGTTTTCGAATTTCTGATTTTCTTTCATCCCTTCGGGCATTGGCATACCACAAAGCATTCTTTTTCCAGCTTTATATTCTCTCCATGCATGACCGGTTAGGTAACCTCTAATTACCATTTCAACCATAAAAGGATCTGCTAAATGACCCACTGTAACCATTGGATCCGGAGTCGCAATTTTCCAGTTTTGAACAATATCTGATGTGGCATCTAAAAAACGTGCTGCAATTTGATTCAACACCTGCCCTTTAAATGGAATTCCTTCTGGCAAAACAACATCAAAGGCTGAAATACGATCAGAAACGACCATTGCAAGATACTCATCATTAATGTTATATACATCCCTAACCTTTCCTACGTAAAGATTCTTTTGATTCGGGAAATTAAAATCTGTTTTAACAATTGCTTCTTTCATTGCTCCAAAAATTCTAATAATTTATAAAAATGGTTTAAACTATAAGCCATTAGCTGTAAGCTATCAGGCATTAGCTGATATTCGCTGCATTCTATTACCTGAATAACAATAATGTAAAAATCAGCCTTTAATTTAGTGCGAAGATAGATAAAAGTAAAAAAGTAGAAAAGCAGTACTAACTATTTATATCCATCTCAACTATCTTTTTACAAAACTGTTTTACTGTTCTTTGTTTTCTCTCTTTTTTTCTTGCCTATCCTCTTCAATTTCGTAGGCAGAAACAATTTCTTTCACCAATCGGTGACGAATAATATCCGACTTATCGAATTCCACCATCTCAATACCCTTTATATCCTTTAAAATTCGAAAAGCCTGAATCAACCCCGATTGTTGTTTTCTAGGTAAATCTATTTGAGTAATATCACCTGTAATCATAAATTTACAACTTGTCCCCATACGCGTCAAGAACATTTTCAACTGCCTGGTAGTTGTGTTTTGTGCCTCATCCAAAATTACAAACGCTTCGTTCAAAGTTCTTCCGCGCATATATGCCAGGGGAGCTATTTGAATAATTTCTGCATCTAAATAATCTGCCAGTTTACGGGGCGGAATCATATCCAGTAAAGCATCGTATAATGGCTGTAAGTAAGGATCAATTTTTTCCTTTAAATCCCCCGGAAGGAAACCCAAATTCTCTCCTGCCTCAACAGCAGGTCTGCTCAATATGATCTTCTTCACTTCAGAATTCCGCAAAGCTCTAACGGCCAAGGCAATTGCAGTATAGGTTTTACCCGATCCCGCAGGACCAATAGCAAAAACCATATCATTCTTAGCCGATTTCTCAACCAGTTTTTTTTGATTATTTGTACGAGCACGAATAATTTTCCCGTTATTCCCAAAAAGAATTACGCTTTTAGGATCATCAGGATCTTGAATTCCAGGCGTATTTTCCAATACAATTCTTTTTATATTGGATAGTGTAAGAACATTATATTGATTGTAGTGTTGAATCAATAAATTCACTTTTTTCTCAAACAAATCAAGAGTTTTTTCTTCACCACCAACAAATATTTCATTGCCTCTTCCAACAATATTCAACTTTGGAAACATCTCCTTTAAGACTGCCAATTTCGAATTATTAATTCCATAAAATTCAAGAGGATCAATTACCCCTAAAGATATGCTCTTTTCAATCATATATTCCGTTCAATATTCATTACTTTTGAGCCTACAAATTAATTATTAATTCTGATTTGTTTAGCAGTACAAAAGAGAAATATGAATAAATTTTCTTTCTCTTCTAATATATATCCATTTATGGCAATAATAAGTTTAACTACCGATTGGCAACACCGCGACTACTACCTTGGCGCACTTAAAGGGCGATTGCTATCTATCTGTCCAGGAGCTCAATTGGTCGATTTAAGTCACAACGTAGATAACTACAATATATCTCAGGCATCTTTTATTATTAAAAATGCCTTTATTCATTTCCCTAAAGAAAGCATTCATATTATAGGTGTTAAATCTGAGGAAACACCAGAACACCCACACGTAGCAGTAAAATACAAGAATCATTATTTTATTGGTGCCGACAATGGTATTTTAAGCTTGATAATGAAGGGGGAGCCTGAAGAAATAGTTCGAATTGAAAATATTGATAAAGAAGATAACTTTCTTACTTTTCCTGAACTGAATGTATTCGCTAAAGCGGCAGCTCACATCGTTAAACACAACAATCTTTCGGGACTGGGATCCAGGCAAAAAGAACTGTATCGCTTAGTTCCTATTCGTGCATTAATTCAAAAAGGTACTGTTACCGGACAAATTATCTATATCGATTCTTACGGAAATGTGACCACCAACATATCAAAAGAATTATTTGAATCGACACGTCAAAAAAGAGAATTTGAAATTTTGGTGCAAAGCAACCATTACCGAATTACAAAAATTAATCAGAATTATCACGAAAGCTCCGAAGGTGATTTTCTAGCACTGTTCAACTCATCAGGATTATTGGAAATTGCAATAAACAAAGGTAATTTAGCAGAACTACTACAACTAGATATTAACTCCGATATTAGAATCAAATTCAATGATCATTAGATTTGTAAAACTGGAAATACTTCCACTGCACATTCAAGATTTTAAAAAACTCACATCAGGTGAAAGAGAGGATATTATCGCCTTTCCAGGTTGTTCTCATCTCGAAATTTTGCAAGACGTTTCAAATCCATCGGTATTCTTTACGGTTAGCCATTGGAAATCGGAGAATGATTTGAATCATTACCGAAACTCAGATTTTTTTCATGGCAACTGGAAAAAAGTAAAACAATGGTTTTCAGCTAAGCCAGAGGCATGGAGTTTATGCAATTAAATTAACAGGGCGTATCCCTCCTTTCCTTTCCCACATTCCATCTCCTGGTCGGGTCAGGCTTTCCGTTGCTACTCCTCGCCCAGCCCACAATCCCACTCTTTGCTGTGGGGTAATCACTTCAATCCTTTACGCAAGTTTCCTATTGCCCATTTGCATTAATTTATCCTTCCTTAAGAAATAAAAATATCTGCTCTAAAACTCTACAAACAACACAACTTTTCCCAATTTGCTTTGTAATTAAAATATCCATAACTTAACAATACACATTACAAATACAAGCTGTTTAATTAGGTAAACAATTACGAGCGACTAGTCATGAGCAAAGAAATAAGATATATCACCAATTTTTTTATTCTAATTATTATTTGCATTACCCTATTAATAGGTAGTTCCTTAGCTTGGAATATCCATAAAGAGAATCAAACATCTTATGAATTAGCAAAAGTAGAGGCATCTGGCAACTATAATAAAGATATGGTATTTCGAAGATGGGCATCTATGCACGGAGGTGTTTATGTTCCAATAACAGACTCCATTCAACCCAACCCACATTTAAACTTTCTTGCAGAACAAAATATAACAACCACAACAGGCAAAAAATTAACTTTAATAAACCCTGCATACATGACTCGTTTGGTTTTTCAAATTGGCGAAAAACAGTACGGACAAAAAGGACATATCACAAGCTTAAATCCTATTAATCCTGAAAATGAAGCAGATGAATGGGAAACAAAAGCACTAAAATCATTTGAAAATGGCGTTTCGGAATATTCCAGTGTTGAAAAAATAGATAACAAAAAATATTTGCGCTTAATGCGACCTATAATAGTTGAAAACAGTTGTTTAAAATGCCATGCCAGTCAAGGATATCAATTAGGCGATATTCGTGGAGGAATCAGTGTTTCAATACCCATGAATAAATTTAGGCTTATTATGCAAGCCAAAATTAACAGAATGATATCCACACATTTAATTTCATATCTAGTTATCCTGTTTTTTAGCGCTCTGGCCTATCAAAGAATACTAATTGAGATGAAAAAACGCAATCGGGCACAAAAGATCATTCTAAAAAATGAAGTAATTCTGCAACAGCAAAACAAAGAGCTGTTACTTGCCAAAGAACAGGCCATCGAAAGTGATCGACTCAAAACTGTTTTTCTTCAAAATATGAGTCATGAAATTAGAACCCCAATGAATGCTATTATGGGCTTCTCATCATTACTTCCTGAGCAATTTCACAACAAGAATGATCTTCAAGAGTATTCCAATATTATTATGCAACGATGCAATGATCTTCTTTCTATTATAAATGACATAATGGATATCTCTAAGATTGAAACAAAACAAGTTCTTCTTACTTTGGAAGAATGTAATTTGGATTTTCTTTTAACTGAAATTCAAGTATTGTTTGCCGAAGAACAAAAACGTCAAAGCAAAACCAACATCAGCTTACTAATAAATAATTCAACAACCGATAACAGAACCTTTACAACAGATAAGAGGAAATTGAGACAAATATTGATAAACCTTATCAGTAATGCTTTAAAATTCACTGATAAAGGACAAATTGAAATAGGTTTCTCAATCAATGAATCCAAGAATATTATTTTTTACGTTTCGGATACAGGAATTGGAATACCGGCTTCGGAGCAAAAGAATATTTTTGATCGCTTTACACAGGTTGAACAAGGTGAAAATCGTATTTTTAGCGGTACCGGACTTGGCTTATCAATAGTTCAAGGACTTACAAATGCATTATCTGGTGAAATACATCTCGATTCCGAACTTGGTAAGGGAAGCACTTTTACAATTACATTGCCCCAAAATTCAAATCAGAACAATAAGATTTCAAACTCTACTACAAACAAAGCAAAGCGAGATTATGATTTTAGTGGCAAAACCATTCTAATTGTTGAAGATGATGAACACAATTCTCAATATTTAAAAGAAATTTTCAAGCGAACATCTGCTAAAATTATACATACATACAAAGGAGCAGAAGCCGTACAAATTGTACTATCACAACCCATAGATATTGTTTTAATGGATATTCGTCTGCCTGATATTAGTGGGTACGAGGCTACCCGACAAATAAGGCAAGACAAGCAAAATGTGATTATTATTGCCCAAACAGCATATGCTGCAAGTGAAGACAAACAGCAAGCAATAGATTCTGGTTGCAACGAGTATCTCAGCAAACCTGTTAAAGCAAAAAAATTACTTGAGTTGGTCGATAAATATCTGACAGAATCTGCAATTTTAAACTAAGGCAATTATTCTTTCATCAACTTAACATTTTTAATAAAATAACAAGTCTAGAAATTGAATTTCACCTTACAACTTTAGTTGTTGAAATCCAGAATGTAAACCTATGCTAGGTTTGTACAATTTCAAAAGATTGCAAATAAAACAACATTTTTATTCAAATAAAAGTGCCGAAGGTATCATTTAGGCTTGCACCGAAATTCCTCTGTTAATTTCTTATGCCGATATAGACATTCCTGTATTTCACACAAGTACAATTCATACCGTAAAAGCTGTAGAATAGGCTTTACAAACCAAATCAGAATCAAAAACACAAGTATTTAGAAGAAATCTTTGTGTTCTTCGTGATATACCTTTGTGTTCTTTGTGGTTAAATTTTCTACAAACATCACAAACAATCAAGTTAATTTCCTTCGTAATCCTTTAAAAAATAACTTTGTATTCTTAGTGGTTAATTGTCCTGTTGCTTTTCTCCATTTATAGGTAGTTGAGCTTTATTTCCCTTATCTTTGTCGGCGGAAACAAATCCGTAATAATAATCAGAACAAAAATATATGTCATTTGCATCTTTAGGATTATCTTCATCTTTACTAAAAGCTATAACCGATCAAAAATACACAGAAGCCTATCCGATTCAAAAAGAGGCGATTCCAGCCATTCTAAAGAAAAAAGATGTATTGGGTATTGCCAAAACAGGATCAGGAAAAACAGCCAGCTACGTTCTGCCTATCCTAACCAATCTTCAGGGAGGAAGTATTTCCAAGAACAGATACATCAAGACATTGGTATTGGTGCCAACACGCGAATTGGCTATACAGGTTTTGGAAGTTTTCCAACAGTTTTCAAATGCACTTTCCGATCCAATTAAATGCTTAGCTGTTCACGGTGGAGTTTCTATCAATCCGCAGATGAAGGCGATGAATAATGTAGATATTTTGATTGCCACGCCTGGTAGATTACTGGAATTGGTCGATTCGAATGCAGTTCACTTATCGGAAATTGAAGCATTGGTGCTGGATGAAGCAGATAAAATGCTGAATCTGGGATTTAAAGATGAAATGAACCGCATATTTGCATTGTTACCTAAAAAGCGTCAGAATCTTTTGTTTTCGGCCACACTTAGTAAAGATGTAAAAGATGTGAATCAGGTGCTTTTAAAAGACCCAATGGTTATTAAAATTGAATCGGAAGAAAATACGCTCGATTTAATCAATCAGATAGCCTATTCTGTTGCAGAAGAAAAAAAAGGACCGCTTCTTCGCTATATTATCAAGCACAACAATTTAGAACAAATGCTTGTTTTTGTATCCTCGGCACACCGGGCAGATGCTGTTGCCTACAAATTAAGCAAAAATGGAATTCAGGCCACCAGTACACACAGTAAGAAAAGTCAGGGCGCCAGAACAGAAAATCTACGCAAGTTTAAAACCGGTAAACTTCGTGTTTTAGTGGCTACCGATTTATTGACTCGTGGTATTGACATTGAATTTTTGCCTTATGTAGTGAATTACGACTTGCCACGATCACCTAAAGATTATATCCACAGAATTGGTAGAACCGGTCGTGCAGAAGCTCCGGGAGAAGCCATTTCTTTTGTTACCGAAGAGGATGAGCATCACTTTAAAGTAATTCAGAAGAAAATGAAAATTAGGCTAAACCTTATTCAAAGCAAAAACATCGATTTAAATAAGATTAAATAAAAGCCTGCAGTCTTCTTTGTAAAAATCAGTAAGCACAATTTATAAAAAGCATTCACGTGAAAGACCTTCTTCTGGTAACTCCACCTTTTACTCAATTAAATACTCCTTATCCGGCAACGGCTTATCTAAAGGGGTTTTTTAATGGGAAAAACACATCCACATTTCAAATGGATTTGGGTATTGAAGTAATTCTGGCACTTTTTTCCAAAGAAGGTTTATTGGAACTTTTCAAAATTGCATTAGAGCAAAATCGTATTGTTTCGGAGAATACCCAAAGAATATATGCCCTGCGAGAGCATTATTTATTGACAATTAACGATGTGATTGCTTTTCTACAAGGAAAAAATCAAACTCTGTCCCGACAAATTTGCAGTGATAATTTTCTTCCTGAAGCCTCCCGATTTGAACAAGTTGAAGATCTGGATTGGGCATTTGGAGTAATGGGCATGCAGGACAAAGCAAAACATTTGGCAACCCTTTTCCTTGAAGATTTATCGGATTTTATTACTGAATGTATCGATGAAAATTTTGGCTTTAGCCGCTATGCCGAACGTTTGGGTCGAAGTGCTTACTCTTTTGACGAATTACATGAGCATTTGCAAAAAGAACCCACTCATATCGATAAGATTAGTACAAACATTTTGGCAAAACAAATCGAATTTAATCAGCCTAAATTGGTGTGCTTTTCGGTTCCCTTCCCTGGCAATTTATACAGCGCTTTTCGTTGTGCCCAGTTCATTAAAAAAGAATATCCTACCATTAAAATTGTTATGGGTGGTGGATTTCCCAATACCGAATTAAGAAGTCTGACAGATATACGAGTATTTGATTTTGTTGACTATATTACCTTGGACGACGGTGAATTACCTTTGGAACTTCTGACTAATCATTTATTAAATCCGGACAAGGAAACACCTGCTTTTAAACGAACCTTTGTTAGGGAAAACGGTAGAGTTCAATACAACAATTCCGCTACCCAATGCGATTACAAACAGCTTGAATTGGGTACACCCGACTATTCGGATCTTTTGCTGAACAAATACATTTCGGTAATTGAAATAGCGAACCCAATGCACAGTTTGTGGAGCGATGGACGATGGAATAAACTGACCATGGCTCACGGTTGCTACTGGGGCAAATGCACCTTTTGCGATGGCTCTTTAGACTATGTAAAAAGTTTCGATCCCATTACTGCTAAATTGTTAGCAGATCGGGTTGAACAAATTATGGTGCAAACGGGAGAAAAAGGCTTTCATTTTGTTGATGAAGCAGCACCTCCTGCATTAATGAAAGCTTTTGCCCTGGAAATTCTGAAACGTAAATTATGCATCACTTGGTGGACGAATGTTCGGTTCGAAAAGAGCTTTACCAAGGATCTTTGCATCTTACTAAAAGAATCTGGTTGCATTGCCGTTTCAGGTGGATTGGAAGTGGCTTCGGATCGATTACTAAAACTAATCAACAAAGGAGTTAGCCTGCAACAAGTGGCACAGGTTACCCGTAATTTCTCCGAAACGGGAATTATGGTTCATGCCTATTTAATGTATGGATTTCCATCGGAAACCGTGCAGGAAACCATCGACAGCTTAGAAGTTGTTCGCCAAATATTTGAAATTGGAATTGTACAATCAGCATTTTGGCATCAGTTTGCACTTACGGCTCACAGTCCTGTCGGATTAAATCCGTCGGCATATGGCATAAAACCCGAGTACAACAAAATTTCATTCGCCAATAACGATGTTCAATTTACCGATAAAACGGGCATCAATCACGACCTGTTTAGCTTTGGCTTAAAAAAATCGCTCTATAATTTCATGCACGGTGTTGGCTTTGAAATTCCTTTGCACGAATGGTTCGATGATATGCCATATG